>NZ_JBSMEZ010000100.1:0-5409 GCF_056498605.1 Profundibacter sp. | reverse complement strand
GCGATCACGCGGGCGGGGTGACGGATAAGAAATACATTTTTTACCTGCTTCATCCAGCTGCGATCAACTCCGTCAATCATATGCTGGGTCATGTGTTTTTGATAGAAATGCGCCGTGCCATTAGGGTTTTCCCCAATCAGCCGCGTCGTAACCTTGGCCGCATCCTGCTCCCCCGCCGTCAGAATCTCACTCCGCATAGGATGATCCAAACCCGTGGTCGCCAGATAGGATGCGTAAAACGGCTCGTCCCACACGGCACAATCTGCCCGCGCACCAAATGAATACATCATTGCCGTCGACAGATTTCGTGGGCCGGACCACATTGCGATTTTCATTTTGCCAATTCCTAACACCCGCACACCTCCCGATTACTAATTGGCGCAAGGGATTCCGCCAAGAAGTAAATATCGTTCACTGCTGCGTGATATTTGCTTACAGCGGGTTGTCTGGCGCAGGCACCTGAATAATGCTGCCAGAAAAAGGAGTGCCCTGATGCGTATTACTGCCTATCAATTCAAACCGGCTGCATTGCTGATTGCAATTGTCATCGGTCTAACCCTGAACTGCACACGAGCCTATGCCGGCAAAACCGAAACATTGATTGTTGCGGGCGGCTGTTTCTGGTGTGTCGAATCCGATTTTGAAAGCGTTCCCGGCGTGATCAGCGCTGTATCAGGATATACGGGTGGGACAACCAAAAACCCGACTTATAAAGCTGTTGGGCGTGGCGGCACCGGCCATTATGAGGCGGTGAAAATCACTTATGATTCTGGCAAGGTCAACTATGCCACGCTGTTGAATATGTTTCTAAGATCCATTGATCCTACTGATGCCGGTGGACAATTTTGCGACCGTGGAGAATCGTATCGAACCGCAATATTCGTCTCTAATGCTGGACAAAAGGCCGCGGCGACAGCGGCTATTGCAGATGCAGGCAAAAGATTGCGCCAAAAGATTGTGACACCAGTTTTGACAGCCTCGCGGTTTTACAAGGCCGAAAGGTATCATCAAAATTACTATAAGGGATCTAACATTGTTATTACCCGTTTCGGACCCAAGCGGCAATCAGAAGCCTACAAAGCATATCGCAATGCTTGTGGCCGCGATGCACGTGTTCGCAAGCTGTGGGGAAAAGCGGCGCCGTTTGCCAATTTGCACTAGGCTCAGGTTTCTTTCAGAAAATCATCAACCTCGGCCCGCGCGGGAATTGCATCAGCAGTGCCTTTGCGCGTAACTTTTAAGGCAGCTGCGGCCGAAGCAAGCGTCATAGCCTCCTGCACGCTTTGCCCTTGATCCATGCCGGCAGCAAAAAAGCCGGCAAACGTATCGCCCGCCGCAGTTGTATCAACAGCCACCACAGGAAACGACGGGGCGTGCGCAGTCTGTCCTGTATTGGAACGCAACCAATCTGCCCCTTCCGAACCTTTAGTGACGATAATTTCTTCAACTGGCAAATTCGCTAAATCAGTCTCTAACCCAAGGCATAATTGCTCTGACTCTACTTGGTTCATCATCAAAACCGTTGTGTATGACAGCACAGCTTTAACAGCTTCGACAGAAAACGGGGCCGCAGAATAGATCACCCTCATTCCACGTTCATGTGCGAGTTTTGCAGCTTCGGCCTGTAGTGTGGTCTCGTTCTGTAGCAGCAAAATATCGCTCGCTTCAGCCCCCCCTAGCGCCGTATTAATCTGGTCTATATTCTGGCAGTTGTTGGCGCCGGAAAAAATCACAATGGCATTTTCACCACTCTGGTCCACATTCACAATTGCATGGCCTGTGGGTGTTTCAACCGTGCTGATAAGCTGTGTATCAATCCCGTATCCGGCAATCTGGTCAATCGCCCAGCCCCCGTCAGGACCAACGGCGCCGATATGAACCACCTTTGAGCCCGCCCGCGCCGCCGCAACCGATTGGTTAATGCCTTTACCGCCAAGGCCGGTGGAAAAACTGCTTGCCGACAATGTTTCCCCTGGTCGCGGCAGATGTGGCACCGCGTATAGGTGATCTGCATTGATCGAACCAAGGTTATAGATCGTCATCTAACCCACCTTGCAAGCGGCCAACACGGCCATGTTCAAAATATCATTTGATGTAGAAACAGTCGAACAAATCTGGATAGATTTATCAATGCCGGTCAGGATTGGGCCGATCACCGTCGCCCCCGCCATTTCCTGCATTAATTTCACCGAAATTGACGCCGAATGCCGCGCCGGCACCACCAACACATTTGCGGGACCCGTCAGGCGGCTAAACGGATACTGCGCCATCGCTTTCGCATTCAAGGCCACATCCACGGTCATTTCGCCCTCGAATTCAAAACTAACACCGCGAGCATCTAGAGCTTTGGGCGCTAGGTGCATTTTTTCGGCCCTTTCAGACACTGGATAGCCAAAAGTCGAGAAGCTGACAAAAGCCACACGAGGCTCTAACCCTAGAGATTTAGCCACATCTGCCCCGCGTTCGGCTATTGTAGCCAGATCTTCCTCATCCGGCCATTCATGCACCAGAGTATCCGTAATCAACACGATTTTACCGCCCTGCAGCACCGCAGTGACACCCACAGCACCATCTTCGGCAGAAGCATCAAAAACATGGTTAATCAATTGCAACACATGGGCAGATTTGCGCGTTGCACCAGTAACAAGCCCATCACCATGGCCATGCGCCAACATCAGCGCCGAAAAAACGTGACGATCGCGGGCAGCAAGCCGATGAATGTCGGATCGATCATACCCTTTGCGTTGCAGCCGGTCGTATAGGAACGCTTTGTAGGCTGATAAATGCTCGGTGTTGGCCGCATTCACCACTTCAAGTTCACTAACGGCATCTCCTAATCCGGCATCTTCCAGCTTGGCTTTGACATCCGCCTCGCGCCCGACAACAAGCGCATGCCCCAAACCGGCGCGCTGATATGCAACAGCGGCACGCAAAACACGCGGATCGTCACCTTCGGCAAAAATCATCCGGCGTTGCGCGGCCTTTGCGCGGGCATGTATGCCACGCAAGATCGAAGCCGTTGGATCAAGCCGCTCTTTTAGCGATTCCTTATATCCTTCGATGTCAACAATCGGACGGCGGGCAACACCTGTATCCATACCGGCCTTGGCGACTGCGGGCGGGATTTTATAGATCAGCCGCGGATCAAACGGCGCCGGGATGATGTAATCACGGCCAAACGTCAGGTTCCGGCCATATGCCATCGCCACTTCGTCAGGTACATCGGCGCGGGCAAGTTCAGCCAAGGCGCGGGCGCAGGCGATTTTCATCTCGTCATTGATCGCGCGGGCGTTGATATCTAATGCGCCCCGAAACAGGTAGGGAAAGCCCAATACGTTGTTCACCTGATTGGGGTAATCTGATCGTCCCGTGGCCACGATTGCATCTTCACGAACGGCGTGCGCCTCTTCTGGTGTAATCTCGGGATCGGGATTTGCCATAGCAAAAATAACCGGGTCTTTAGCCATGTTAGAGACCATTTCTGACGTAACAGCCCCCCTAACGGACACACCCAGAAACACATCTGCCTCCTTCATTGCCTCGTCCAAAGTGCGTAAATCTGTGTTCGCGGCATGGGCAGATTTCCATTGGTTCATGCCCTCTTTTCGACCCTGGTAAATCACGCCTTTTGTGTCGCATAATATACAATTGTCGTGCTGCGCCCCCATTGATTTTATCAACTCAATACAAGCAATCCCTGCAGCGCCGGCGCCATTTACCACAATGCGGCATTCCTCGATCTTTTTGCCAGAAAGGTGCAGCGCATTCATCAAGCCAGCCGCACAGATCACCGCCGTACCGTGCTGATCATCGTGGAAAACAGGAATGTCCATTTCCTCTTTTAGACGCTGTTCGATGATAAAACATTCAGGCGCTTTGATATCCTCAAGATTTATGCCACCAAAAGATGGCCCCATCAGCCGCACAGCATTGATAAATTCTTCGGGATCTTCTGTGTCCAGTTCAATATCAATCGAATTTACATCGGCAAAACGCTTGAACAGAACGGCCTTACCTTCCATCACTGGCTTGGAGGCCAACGCTCCAAGGTTACCCATGCCCAAGATCGCGGTCCCATTGGTGATAACAGCAACCATATTCCCCTTATTTGTATAATCATAAGCCGTTTCAGGGTTTTCGGCGATCGCCTCGACTGGAACAGCCACGCCCGGGCTATACGCCAATGACAAATCACGTTGGGTTGTCATCGGCTTCGTCGCTGTAATCTCGAATTTACCTGGCTTTGGCTCAAGATGATAGGCGAGCGCCTCTTCTGCGGTGACTTTGTTATTACTGGACATTGTGGGCATTCCTTTTGCGTATACACCCCAATAGCGCCGATCGGCACACGTCACAACATCCTGCTTTTGCGGCTTTCACATTGGGCGGCCTGTTTGTATGGTCGGACGTGACATAACTGGGGGATTACATGAATATCGCCAAAGCATCCGTGACGCCAATGATGGCACAGTTTCTGGAGATCAAAGCAGACTATCAAGACGCGCTTTTGTTCTACCGGATGGGCGATTTTTACGAGATGTTTTTTGATGATGCGGTCGCTGCGGCCGAGGCGCTGGATATTGCGCTGACCAAACGCGGTAAACATCTGGGCGAGGATATTCCAATGTGCGGCGTGCCGGTGCGTGCTGCCGAAGGATATTTCCTGACGCTGATCCGCAAGGGGTTTCGCGTGGCGGTTTGTGAGCAAATGGAAGATCCTGCCGAGGCGAAAAAACGCGGAGCAAAATCTGTGGTGCACCGCGAGGTGGTGCGGCTGGTCACGCCAGGCACATTGACCGAGGATTCATTACTGGATGCACGGCGGCACAACTATTTAGCAGCCTTTAGCGAAGTGCGAGGCGAGGGGGCGCTGGCGTGGGTCGATATATCAACCGGTGTGTTTCATGTGATGGCCTGCCCGCAGGTGCGGTTGGGGCCCGAGCTAGCACGATTAGCACCGCGCGAATTGGTGGTATCCGAGCAATCAGAGGCAAGTTTAGCCGAGTTAGTGACTGAATCTGGCGCTTCTATGACCGCCCTTTCTAGTGCGAGCTTTGATAGCACATCTGCTGAAAAACGGCTGACCGATCTTTTCAAAGTCGGCACGATGGAGTCGTTCGGACGGTTTAGCCGTGCAGAAAATTCGGCAATGGGCGCGATTGTTGAGTGGCTGGATATTACCCAAAAAGGACAACTGCCATTGCTGGCCCCACCGGTACGGGAATCTGCCGATGGCGCGATGCAAATTGACGCTGCAACACGCCGCAATGTGTATTAACGTCGTTCCTGGTCGGGCGGGGGGGACGGGTCAATGATTTCGGTGATTGATCGCACAATCACAGCAGGCGGCGGGCGGTTGCTGGAGCGTCGTGTGTCCAGCCCGTCACGAAATCTGGACGCAATCCACGC
>NZ_JBSMEZ010000099.1:0-9805 GCF_056498605.1 Profundibacter sp. | reverse complement strand
ACATCGACCTGTTCGAGGTAAACGAAGCCTTCGCCGCCGTCGTGCTGCGTTTCATGCAGGCGTTTGATGTTGATCCATCCGTGGTCAACGTCAACGGCGGCTCTATCGCCATGGGCCACCCGTTGGGTGCCACTGGCGCGATTATCATCGGCACGATGCTGGATGAATTGGAGCGCCAAGACAAAGAGGTCGCCCTCGCCACCTTGTGCGTTGCCTCCGGCATGGGTGCGGCCACCATAATCGAGCGCGTCTGATGCCAGTCATAAAAATCAACGAACTGCCCCTGATCAAAGGCACCGATAACGTCGGCTATCCTGCCCCACATGACAAAGGATGTGGCCTCTATGAGGCCGCGGCCCTTGGCGAAGCGGCAGGCTTGACACAGTTCGGCGTCGGCATTGAAAAACTTCTGCCCGGCGGCATGTCATCGCAACGTCACTGGCATGAAAACGAGGACGAGTTCCTCTATATGCTGTCCGGCGAACTGGTGCTGGTCGAGGACGACGGTGAACATACCCTGACCGAGGGCATGGCCGTCGGCTGGAAAGCAAATGACCCCAACGCGCATCATTTGATCAACAAGTCAGAAGAACCCGCCTTTTACCTGATCATCGGCACACGGGCCGACAGTGACACCTGTCACTACCCCGACATTGACCTGCACTATTCCCGCAAAGCTGGGGAACGCCAGTTCACCCACAAAGACGGCACCCCTTATGAAGAGGAACAGAACTCATGAGTGATTTTACATACGCAGTTGACGCCGACGGCGTCGCCACCATCACATGGGACACCATCGGTAAGTCCATGAACGTGATGAGCATTCAGGCCTTTCACGATCTTGATGGCATGATCGACAAGGCCCTTGCCGATGACGCGGTCAAGGGCGTGATCATTACATCCAGCAAAGAGGGATCATTCGCGGGCGGCATGGATTTGAACATCATCGCCAAGATGAAGGATGATGCAGGCGAGAACCCTGCCAAGGGCCTGTTTGAAGGGCTGATGCAGATGCACGGCATATTGCGCAAGATTGAACGCGCAGGCATGGATCCAAAAACCAACAAAGGTGGCAAACCGATTGCCGCCGCCCTGCCCGGCACGGCCCTTGGCATTGGTCTGGAACTGCCGCTGGCGTGTCACCGCATCTTTGCCGCCGATAATCCGAAGGCCAAAATCGGTCTACCCGAAATCATGGTCGGCATCTTCCCCGGCATGGGCGGAACCACCCGTCTGGCGCGCAAAATGGGCGCGATGGCGGCCAGCCCGTTGTTGTTACAAGGCAAGCTGAACAACCCCAAGGGTGCCAAAATGGCGGGCGTGGTTGACGAGGTGGTTCCAGCCGAAGACCTGCTATCGACCGCCAAGGAATGGGTGCTGAACGCCACCGACGCCGACATCCTGAAACCGTGGGATGCCAAGGGCTATAAAATGCCAGGTGGTGCGCCCTATCACCCCGCCGGCTTCATGACCTTCGTTGGCGCCTCCGCGATGGTCAACGCCAACACCCAAGGCGTTTACCCTGCTGCCAAAGCGCTGCTGTCCGCCGTTTATGAGGGCGCGCTGGTGCCCTTTGACACGGCGATCAGGATCGAGGCCCGCTGGTTCACCAATGTGATGATGAACCCCTCGTCAGGGGCGATGATCCGCAGCCTGTTCATCAATAAGGAAGCGCTGGAAAAAGGCGCCAACCGCCCTGACGTTCCACCCCAAACCGTCAAGAAACTTGGCATCATGGGGGCTGGCATGATGGGCGCTGGCATCGCGATTGTTTCGGCAATGGCGGGCATCGAAGTGGTGCTGATCGACCAGAAACAAGAAAGTGCGGACAAGGGCAAAGCCTATGTCGAAAACTATCTGGACCAAGGCATCAAACGCAAGAAAACCACGCCCGAGAAGAAAGAGGCCGTGCTGGGGCTGATCACCGCCACCACTGATTACACAGCCCTGAAAGGCGCTGACCTGATCGTTGAAGCGGTGTTCGAAGACATGGGTGTCAAGGCCGAGGTCACCGCCAAAGTCGAGGCGGTGGTTGGCGAGGATTGCATCTTTGCCACCAACACCTCGACCCTGCCAATCACCGCATTGGCCAAGGCCAGCAAGCGGCCCGATAAATTCATCGGCATCCACTTTTTCTCGCCTGTCGAGAAAATGATGCTGGTAGAGATCATCAAGGGCAAGGAAACCGGCGGTCTGGCAGTGGCAAAATCGCTCGATTTCGTGCGCCAGATCCGCAAAACCCCGATTGTGGTCAATGACGCGCGGTTCTTTTACGCCAACCGCTGCATCATCCCCTACATCAACGAGGGTATCCGCATGGTGGCCGAGGGTGTTGCGCCCGCATTGGTGGAAAACGCCGCCAAACTGGTCGGGATGCCGCTGGGACCATTGCAACTGGTAGACGAAACCTCGATCGATCTGGGTGTGAAAATCGCCAAGGCGACGCGGGCTGCGATGGGCGATGCCTACCCTGACGGCGCGGTGGATGATGTGCTGTTCTGGATGGCCGACGCGGGCCGTTTGGGACGCAAATCGGCCTCGGGTTTCTATGCCTACGACGAAAAGGGCAAACGCACAGGGCTGTGGGACGGATTGGACGCAAAATACCCCGTAGCCGATGAGCAGCCGGACCTGACCGAAGTTCAGCACCGCCTGTTGATGGCGCAAGTGCTGGAAGCGGTGCGCGCGTTGGACGAAGGTGTGCTGGAAGACATCCGCGAAGGCGATGTCGGCGCGATCCTTGGCTGGGGCTTTGCGCCGTGGTCGGGCGGGCCGTTCAGCTGGCTGGACATTATCAGCGCTGGCAAAGCGGTCGAGATTTGCGATCATTTGAGCGAGACTTATGGTGATCGTTTCAGCACACCCGACTTGCTGCGTGAAATGGCAAAAAAGGGTGAAACCTTTTATGGACGTTTTGGCACGAAAGCCAAAGCCGCATAATCAGGGCGCGCCGCTCATTCGCCTTCAGGGGCGACAAGCGGCGCGTCATTATCCACTGACGCCAACCATCCCTGATAATGGATCAACCGCCCGACAATCGGCAGGCTGATTGCCACATCAAACGTGGCCCTGCCGTCCGCATCAACGCCCTCAAACGTGTCGCTTTTCGGGGTTAGCGCCATCGGCCAAGGCAGCCCGAACAGCCGTGCGCGGCGCACCGGATACCCTAGCCGCCCATCCGAAACCTCAAGTGCGATTTCGAATGTAAACGGCCCAAACCGCTCGCACACACCACCCGCCTTTGATACTGTCAAAGCCGAGCGAAACCGACTGCCACCAAAATCACGCACCCAGTGTTCAGCCTGCCCCGAACGGTGCATCGAAACCTCTACTTCCACGTCTTGCCCCGCGGCTGGAAATCCAACAATCTGGCAGATCAAACGTGCCAGCAAACCACGCCCGCGTGTGATCACCGCACGCCCCGCCCAGCGCCGGCGATGCAACACTCCGTGCAAATCCTGCACCACATCCGGCAGCGCCAAAAAATCGTCGCCAAGGGCCGTTTGAAACAAGGGCACCACGGGCATTTCCGACCGGCCAAAAGCAACCTTCAAGTCGCTCATTTCCGCCTCGACTTCCTGTATCGAAAACTCTCCTAAACAGGCCCTCGCCCCAACCGCATCCTGACCCGCCAGTAACCGCTTACACATCACCCGCGCCGCCACCGCCGGAATATGCGGCCCATCGCCCGCCTCGGCAATCAGCGTCCAGTCACGCCGCACCGCACACCCATCTTCCAGAACGCCCATAACCCGCACCCGCATCCCGCCTCGGTCTGACCCGAAAGGCTCCAGCCTGTCCGCTAACCATTTCAGCAGCCCCGCCAGTGGTTCTGCAGAACGCATTAGCGGCAAATGCACCAGAAACCCGACCGCTGCCAAGCCCCAATGCATGATCCATAAATCCAGTCCTGCCCGAAACTCCACGCTGCGGGCTTTGTAATGCGAGGGGAACAACGCCAAATCCGGTGCGCCGATCAGGCTGGATCGCCGCCCCGAAACAGGTGCAACGCCTTCAACCTCTAGCGCCTCGTGCCGCCCTTCGGACCAGCCCCGCACAATCGCACACCCATTGCCACGCCACAGGCGCATGGGTCGTCCCACCTGCGCCAATATCGCACGCATCACCGACATCCCGCGCGGGGCGCGGTTGCCCGGCAGGATCACGCTCTCGATCAAATGAATATCCACCATGCCCTCGGCCAAATCTTCAACCGCAGCCGATGACATCGCCGGAACACTCGACACTCCTGACAACACCACAACACTCGCATCTCGCGCCGCGGTACCCAGCGTCAAAACCCCTGCGGTAAATCCGGCATCATCCGACAGGTCCAGATAATGTGCGCCACATGCTATCGCGGCTTCGGCAACACGATAAGGAGCATCACGATAGTCCTGAAACGGCCCTGCCCCATCGACAACAATAAACGGGGATTGATCCGCGATAATCGTTGCCAGTCGATCTGACCCCGTATCAACCGCCAGCGCCCGCCCGCCGTGTTCCGTGCAAAACGCCGCAGCCTTGGCCAAAGATCGCCCCGCCACGACAACATCAAATCGCCCATCCCGCGCCAACGCCTGCGCTAGCTTGCCACCGAACACACCGTAGCCACCAATGATCAGAACCGTCTTAGTCGACAATCCGGCCCCGCAATTCTTCGGATGGAATCACACATTTGCGCCGCCCGAACACATACCGGTTGCGCGCAATCCGGTCATAGAGCCAATCAGACAGTGGTCGGGGAACAAACCCCAGAACAGCGAACATGCGCCACGGCCAGCCTATTGCCGACACTGCCGCACAAAACGCCGCCATTTTCACATGCGCCACGCCGTCTACAATAACAATATTGGTTTCCATTAAATCGGGGTCCAGATCATAGGTCCGGTATAATGCACGCCCGGTATCAGACTGGGCCGTGACAAAGCGAAACCGCGCTTTTTGATCATGTCGCACCATAAAACAGGCAAAACCGGAACAAAAGATACAAGTTCCGTCAAACACGATTAAATCATAGTCAAGATGCGTCATTCCAAATCCGGATACTCACCAACTGCACGTCTATGGTCGACA
Organism: Profundibacter sp.; assembly: GCF_056498605.1. Lineage (NCBI taxonomy): Bacteria > Pseudomonadati > Pseudomonadota > Alphaproteobacteria > Rhodobacterales > Paracoccaceae > Profundibacter > Profundibacter sp. The sequence continues at coordinate 4,729 of NZ_JBSMEZ010000099.1, read as the reverse complement.
CCTTATAGGCGCGTTCTGGAAATGACGAGCCCGCCTTAGGCAACCGCTGCAAATTGGGCAGTATCAGGTGTGGATGCAGCTTTGGCTTCCAGTTCCATACATTGAACCAGCAGGTTTGCTTCTTTCATTGGCAGCGCTTCATAAGTCGCCGTTGCATTGCCGGTCTGCAATAAACAGTCCTGCCCAGCGGCGGGGCAATGAAACAATGCGCCACTACAGGCAAACACAATCTGTTCCTGTTCAAAATGCAGCGTATAGACCACGATTTCCTTATGGGGCTTAACCCGCGCAATCCCGCGAAATCCGGTCAGGGCAGCGGCTGGGATCAGGGCGAATGGATCACCAAAACAGTCTTCAGCGGCATCCGATTCAACCATCACATTTTGTTCGGGCAATAGATACATTTCACGTTGGTTTCCCAAAGCACCGGCGGGCACTGCCAACGGCCATAAATGCTCGGGGCAATTTTTGAGCGAGCTCCACAAAACGCTACGCTCCACACGAACAACCGCTTGCATACCGCCATCAAATGTCAGGGCCAGATCACCCGGCGCTATCGCCTCGACTGACCGCCAGCCAATGTTGGTGGCGACCCGAGTGCCAGTAACCAGACCCGATGCTATACCCGTAGGGGCCGACACCTGTCCGCCTCCGTAAGCACCAGTGGTTTCGATTGTTTTGAATGTCCTCCCTAGGACGGAATTCTTTAGACCAAACATTATTATTCCCCGTTATAGTTTTGGAAGCGGGTTAGCAGACCCTGCTTCGTTAGCAGCGCGTTCATTTGTGGTGATTCCATTGACGACATCAGGGTTTGTGCGCGGCCAAAGTAAGGCATCGTTTCAGGTTTGAGGATAATGATCGGATTTAAGATAAATTTGTTTAGATTTATCTATGGTTGTTTGTTTTCGGTTCATCTAGCGTGTTTCGCCACAACCTGCGCCACAGTTTCGGGGCGCAGGTTTGTCGGGGTCGGGATCACGCGGCAGCCAGCAACTCGGGCTCATTACGGTGAAGCGTCTGGATGGCCTGATCCAGCACATCCCTGTTTTTACCCATCAAAGAAACCAGCGCCCTTGCCCGCCCATGATCCAGAGTGGTGAAAAAATCTGACTTTGCCTTGGTTGCGCAATGGGCCAGCAGGCCGGAATTGGCATAGATCACTTCCTCATCGTCAAATCCCAGCGTAATCGCCTCGACCAAGCCCTGCGGATGCTGGCGCGTAATACCGCGATAACCGACCAACGCTAAGGCCGGTATCAGAACCGAAGGCGTGCCCAGCAGGTCTGCCGCCACCTCGCTTGTGATCATCACCATCTGGTCCGGCATCACAAACAGATCCTCGCAATTGTCCAGCGCCCCGCCGGGAACACGCAAAACCTGTTCCAGCGCATACCCCCCATGATCAGCCCCGTAGTAGCTGCGTTCAACACGGCGCAACTGGCGCAAGCCTCCGTCAAAGGTCTGCACATGGTCGCCAACCCGCAGCAGTTCGACCCGCCGCCAGCCCACGGCGGTTTCCACCAGAGTACCGGCAACCAGCCCCGCATTGCGTTGCGGTTTGGTATTGACGGCGGTGGCAGTCACAGTGGCCCGTGTTTCGACATGTATTTCGGTTTTCAGAGCGGTGTTTTGTGTTTCGTTTAGCATTTTCAATCTCCGGTGTTGTGTTACGTTGCATCAATGCCCATCGGGGCGATGGGACAAGAAACGCGCAACAATTTGCCGTATTTTCGTCATATATGGGGCAAACCAAAGGCAACGTTTCACCATCTGGCGCAATCATCATACTTTGGCCATCTTCATGAACCGCTTGCTAACAATCGTTAAGAGTCTGGAAACTATGATCGGGCCAAAGCGGCCATTTTGCCGGTTCTTGCATCAATGCGAATCACGCGTGTAGCGTCAAAACGTGTAGTCAAACCGCGCAATATCCTCGGCGCAGACCTCAGCGATGCACGCCGCATCAGCTTCACTATAATACTTCCGGTAATCGGCATCACGCTGACTGGCATTGGCAACGGGCATATTTCCCAATGAAAATCCCAGATGATCCTCAAGTAGGGGTATATCCTGCGACAGATGTTCCAGCCGGATAAATAAATTACAGCGTTCATCCCCATTTCGGTCTTTCATATATTGCCCATAAGGCGAGGCCCGCATCGTTACCTTTGTATGCGGGGCGTTCACAAAGCCGCTGAAATCCAGTTGCTGTGCCAAAGTCACCGCAGGGTGGTCAAACGTCTGATCCCGCAGCCAGTGGTAATAGCTGACCATCATATCCCAAGGGTTGCGCACCAGAGTAAAGGTAAAGAATTCCTCGATCTCGTCTTGCGTCACCAGCCCATAAATATCGGTCAGGCGCGAATGTTTCCACAACCGGCCACTGCTTTGAACAGTCTTCAACCGCTTGCGCCGCCTCACAGCCTTGGGCGTGTCGCCAATCAGAATATCATCCTTCATCGCCCGCCCCTCCAGCGCCAGCGTCAAAGTGGTGCCGCCGGTTTTGGGGATATGGACAAAAATATATTTGCGCCCGTGCGAAATGATCATGGGGAATGGTTAACGCATCCGCCGCCCCTCGCACAGGAAAAATGCCACCGCTGCCGAATTGTCTTTGCAATTTTCGCGCGGGTCTCCAATATCGTGGCAGAACAACCAACGGGGGAAACGATGGGCTGGCTGACAGATGAAACCGGACTGGATAAATGCGCCGCAAATTTTGTGCCGCTCACCCCGCTGTCGCACCTGCGCCGCGCCGCACAGGTTTATCCCGACCACGAAGCTCTGGTTTACGGTGATATCCGCCGCACCTACCGCGCGTATTACGACCGCATCAGCCGCATCGCCTCGGCCCTGACCAATCTGGGCGTGCAATCGGGCGATGTGGTGGCCACCCTGCTGCCAAATATCCCCGCACAGGCCGAAGCGCATTTTGCCATTCCTGCTACGGGTGCAATCCTGAACACCATCAACATCCGGCTGGATGTCGATACCGTGACCTATATCTTTGGCCATGGGGCTGCGAAATTTGTGCTGGTGGATACCCAATTCCTGCCCCTAGCCGAAGCCGCCATCGCCACAATGGACACGCCGCCAATGATCATCGAGGTTGCCGACCCGCAGGCAGGCCACCCCGCCACCGGCAACCACCCCGAATACGAGGACCTGTTGGCCAAAGGTGATGCATCATACGAATGGGTCATGCCGCGCGACGAGTGGGAGAGCATCGCGCTGAACTACACATCAGGCACCACGGGCCGGCCCAAAGGCGTGGTCTATCACCACCGCGGCGCGTATCTGCAAACCATGGGCATGGTCGTCAGCTGGCAAATGATCTTGCACCCGCGCTACCTTGCCATTGTGCCGCTGTTCCATTGCAACGGCTGGTGCCACACATGGATGATGCCGCTGGTCGGCGGCACGGTGGTCTGCATCCGCGACATCACTGCCAAGGTGATTTATCAAGCGGTCAGCCTTGAAAAAGTCACTCATTTCGGCGGCGCCCCGATCGTGTTGAACATGATCGTCAATGCCCCCGAGGAGGACCGTTTGCCGTTCGATCACCGTGTCAGCCTGCTAACGGCCGGTGCCCCCCCCGCCCCCGCCACCCTGACCAAGATCGAGGCCTGCGGCTTTGACGTGATGCATGTTTACGGGCTGACCGAAACCTACGGCCACGTCACCGAATGTTACTGGAACGAGGCCGCGTGGGGCACCCTGCCCGAGGACGACAAGATCGCCATCAAGGCCCGCCAAGGGGTGGCATCACCAATGATGGACGACGTGACGGTGATGGATAACGCCATGAACCAGATCCCGATGGATGGCAAAACACAGGGCGAAATCATGCTGCGCGGCAATGCGGTGATGAAGGGATACCTGAAAAACCCCAAGGCGACGCATGAGGCTTTTGCCGGTGGCTACTTCCATTCCGGCGACATCGCAGTGCAGCACCCAGACACCTATTTCCAAATCGCGGATCGAGCCAAGGACATCATCATTTCAGGTGGCGAGAACATCTCCTCAGTCGAGGTTGAAGGCGCGATCATGCACCACGATGCGGTCAGCCTGTGCGCCGTGGTGGCCAAACCGGATGATAAATGGGGCGAAGTCCCTTGTGCGTTCGTTGAGCTGAAAGAAGGCGCGTCGGCCACCGAGGCCGAAATCATCAAATTCGTGCGGGCGCGGCTGGCGGGGTTCAAGACTCCCAAACAGGTGGTGTTTGTCGAGCTGCCCAAAACCGCGACGGGCAAGATACAGAAGTTTGAACTGCGGGTGATGGCGAAGGATTTATAGAGTGGCAGGTGAAGCGTTTTCTTGAAAGAAAACGCGCTGGAAAATTGCAATTTTCCATGTCGGAATTTTCGAAAATTCCGGATGCCCGATTGTCAGCTTCGTCCCGCTTTCTTGCCGTTTGGTTAAATATACCCCTCAGCCCCTAAACTTTTCACTATTGCGCTTTGCATTTAATCTAAGGCAATAAGTATCGGAATTCGCCCACACTTGGGGTGAATTCTGTTTCAGGTTAAATGCAAATTGCTTTAACTGCGACAAGCACGCACCATTCCAATTTCTTAACACACCCCACCGCACGCCCCATTAACCGCCTCTCGCCGCGATTTTCAGCATATGGGATTCATATGGGAATCATATGGAATTCATATTGCCCAAACCTGCCCCAAACCCCTTGTTTACCTATTGATTCGCACCCCGCCCGTTGCCACGG
>NZ_JBSMEZ010000098.1:0-31449 GCF_056498605.1 Profundibacter sp. | reverse complement strand
CGCCCCCCAGCATCGCCACCCCAGCCCAGACCTGCGGCGTATGGCCCCGGACGGCCCCCGCATTGTTCCAGACTATAAGCGATATCCTCGTCGTTGTCCGCCAGATGGGTGTGCAACATCACCCCCTTGTCCCGCGCCAGCAATGCGGCCTCGCGCATCGAGTCGCGGCTGACAGAAAATGGCGAGCAAGGTGCAATGCCGACCCGTACCATCGCGCCCTCGCGCGCATCATGAAACGTGTCAATACAACGGATGCTGTCGGTCAGAATATCGGCCTCAGCCTCGACCAGACTGTCAGGTGGCAGACCCCCATCGCTCTCGCCAATGCTCATTGACCCACGAGTCGGGTGGAACCGCAAACCAACCTCGTGTGCAGCTTCAACCGTGTCGTCTAACCTACTGCCATTGGGGTATAAATACAGGTGATCCGAAGACATCGTGCAACCGGAAAGCGCCAGTTCCGACAGGCCCACCATCGCCGATATCCGCATTTCCTCGGGCCCGAATTTCGACCAAATCGGATACAGGGTTTGCAGCCAGCCAAACAGCAGCGCATCCTGCCCGCCGGGTACTGCACGGGTCAGGGTCTGGTATAAATGATGGTGCGTATTCACCAAACCCGGTGTCACCACACAACCTTTGGCATTGATAATTTCGGCACCACTCACCGCCAGATTTTGCCCCACCTCGGCAATGACCCCGTCGCGCAACCGTAAATCAGCGCCCGCAATCTCGCGTCGCCCATCATCCATTGTAACCAGCGTATCCGCACCCTGAATTAGCACATCACCCATTGTTCAATTCTCCGGTGCTTCACGCAAAACTTCCAACGCCGCTGCATGAACCTGCGCATTTGCTGCCGCCAAAACCCGTCCGCCGTCATGCGCGGGTCTGCCCTGCCAATCGGTCACTACGCCGCCCGCCGCCTGCACCACTGCAATCGGGGCTTGCACGTCATAGGCCTGCAAACCGGCCTCGACCACCAAATCGACGTGGCCCGCGGCCAGCAGCGCATAGCCATAACAATCCATACCGTAACGGGTCAGTTGCATCTTGGATTTAAGCGCCCTGAATGCGGATTTTTCAATCGGCGTGCCGATCGCGGGAAAGGTGCTAAGCAGGATTGATTGTGACAAACCCCGCGCCGCGCGGGTTTTCAAAACCACCTCGCCATGCGGCCCCGTCATCCGCGCCTCACCCAGCCCGCCAATGAACCGCTCGCCAATATAGGGTTGGGCAATCAGGCCGAAAAACGGACCACTTTCATCACGCACCGAAATCAGCACCCCCCACGTCGGCGTGCCGCTGATATATCCGCGGGTGCCGTCAATCGGGTCCAGCACCCACGTCAGGCCACTGCTCCCCTCGCTATAGCCGAATTCCTCGCCCAATATCGCATCCTGCGGGCGCATTTTGGCCAGCACATCGCGCATCGCAACTTCGGCAGCGCGGTCGGCAACGGTTACAGGATCAAACGCATCCGGCTCTTTATTATCAGCCACCAACCCCGCCTTGCGAAAATGGCGCAGTGTTTCCACCTGCGCCACATCGGCCAAGGCTTGCGCCGTTCGCTTCAGGCTGTTTTGCTCGTTGATTGATAATTCCGCCATCCGCCCCGCCTTTGACTGCACTCAGTCACTGTTGCGGCATCACGCGATTGGCGTCAAGCGCGGCTAGGCAACATCGCTCAGCACACGCGCCAGATCAAACAGACGGCGGCGCTGGTTTTCCGGCATCGCATAATAAGAGCGAACCAGCTCAAGCGCCTCTTTGTCGGCCATAATATCCACAGGGATATGGCCATTCACAGGCGCGTCCGCTGCCTTGTCGTTCAAACCATCAAAGAAAAAGCTAACGGAAACCCCTAACACATCCGAAACATCCCACAACCGTGAGGCGCTAACGCGATTCATTCCGGTTTCATATTTCTGGATTTGCTGGAACTTAATTCCGACCTTTTCGGCCAATTGTTGCTGGGTCATACCAACCAGCCAGCGCCGGTGGCGAATACGTTTCCCGACATGGACATCAACAGGGTGCTTCATTTCATATTCCTAATTTCAATTCCAACTTACTATAATAAAAGAATTATTCCTCCAACCTGTCCTTATATCCAAGCTTTTGGAGCATTCAGGGGCGTAAGTGGCATACTTGTTAACAAAACCTTAGTATCTTTCATCCGATTGGCTGCCCCTATTGTCTGCACAAAGAATCGGCAACAACCTTGGCGTGTTTAACGTCGTTGGGCAACATATTCCAATTCCCCGCGCCCTATCTGCTTCGCAATCCCTTTACCCGCATGCGCAATACCTTTACTTCGTGCCCCAGCATACGCTGCAACATCTTAATATGTTATGGAGCCACACCATGCGCGCCTTTAAATTGCACAGTATCGGGGATGCGCCACGTCTTACATCCTGCGAGGTGCCAACTCCGAAAACGGGCGAAATCCGGCTGAAAATCAAGGCCTGCGGGCTGAACTTTGGTGATTTGCTGATGATCAACGGCAGCTATCAGGAACGCCCCGATCTGCCCTTCACCTTGGGGATGGAGCCTGCGGGGATTGTGGATGCGCTGGGGTCGGAGGTGACGGACCTGAAAATCGGCGACAGGGTGGCGGTCTATCACGGGCATAGCGGGCTGGCCGAATACGGCTGTTTTCCGGCGGCGCATTGCAACCTGTTGCCGGATAATATGACAACCACCGTTGGGGCCGGATTTCTGGTGGCCTATGGCACCTCGCATCTGGCGCTGGCGCATCGGGCGCGACTGAAGCCAGGCGAGACATTGCTGGTGCTGGGGGCGGCGGGCGGCATTGGCCTGACGGCGGTCGAGATCGGCAAGCGCTTAGGCGCGACGGTGATTGCCTGTGCGCGCGGGGCGGACAAATTGGCGGTCGCATCCCGTGCGGGGGCGGATCACCTGGTGGATAGCGACACGGATGATCTGCGCGAGGTGGTCAAGTCGCTGGGCGGGGCCGATGTGGTCTATGATCCGGTCGGTGGCGATCTGTTCAAAGCAGCGTTGCGGGCCTGCAACCCCGAGGCGCGGATCATCCCGCTGGGGTTTGCCAGCGGCGAGGTGCCGCAAATTCCGGCCAACATATTGTTGGTCAAGAATATCGAGGTGATCGGGTATTACTGGGGCGGGTATCTGAAGTTCGCGCCCGACGTGCTGCACGACAGTCTGGATACCTTGCTGGGGTGGTATGCGGCGGGGGAATTACACCCGCACATCAGCCACACACTGCCGCTGGAGCGGGCGGGTGAAGCGCTGGAATTGCTGCGCTCGCGCAAGTCGACGGGTAAAGTGGTGGTGACGGTTTAGGGTTGGGTAAATCACGTCTCCACTATACTTCCCTCGTTCCTTTACACTTTGGAAAGCGAGAGCACCCAAGGAATTTTTCTCCAGATTTTTGATTGGAGCGCTCGACCATTCTTGCGGTGCATCGTGGGCATTTTGTCTTATCGTTTTGTTGCTCAGCTACCCTGGTTTTCACATGCTTAATATGGGCGCGCATTGTTTCGCGGTTGGCGTCTAACGCGTTGCTGTTTAGCCGTTCTCTAAATACTCGAAGTTGATTGTCTGAGAAATGCGCGTTTTGCATTGATCGGATGTAGCCCGAAAGTTCTCGAGCATCCCAAAGAACATTCTCTGGCATATTTGTTTTAGGCTCTGCGGAACCGGCGAATACCACCACGTTATGGAGTTGCTGTATCTCTATACCAAGCAGATCTTGCACGACCTTAATATGCTTGTAGTTCTGCCGGAGCGGGTTCTGGAATTGCGATTTGTGGCGGTGGAGAACTTGTGTCCAACGCGCTTGGTTAGCATCTCCAAAAATCCAGCCGGACATGTTTTTCGTTTCGACAATAAAAACACCATTCCGTGAAAGGACGATGTGGTCGATTTGCGTTGTCCCGTCTTTGGTCGGAAGCGTTAAATCGGTAAGAACGTGATACTCATGGTTGTTCAGGCTTGATCGAAGTGAAGAATTGACTCGTGCCTCTCCAACCGCCCCTTTGGAGGACGGGGATCGCAGGGACAAAAAAGCGATCACCACCCCGATGAATAGAATGATTGTTAGAAATTCCTGCAAGATGCTCCTCAACTACCCTAAATCAACTAAAGGAAACCTATTCGAAATTGAGAAGGTTGAGAAGGGTGCGGGGTTGGCAAATTTGGCGACCCAAACTAACGGCTCAAACCAGCCCTTCTCCCCCCTCATAAATTCCGAAACGCCTGCCGCACAAACTCCGCCATGTCCTCGACCACCTGCCCCGTGGCCAGATGCGACACATAAAGGTTGATCTGCTTGGTGGTCAGGTCGGGTAGTGCTCCGTTGTGGTGGATCGCTTCCACATAGGGCGGTGCCATGCCTTCCAGCACCGTATGCACGGCCAGATCGGCGCTCACGGACGCCTCAATAGTGCGGGTGGAGTCGGATTCGACCGCCATTTCCCAAGCGATGCCCGCCTCGTCCAGTTTTTTCTGCACGCCGGCGCGAAAAATGCAGGCGTGTTCATAGGCCAGCCGCAGCGGGCGGGTTTTCCAGATCGTGCCGTTCGGCGCCCCGATCCAGATCAGCGGCAAGGTTAGCAAGGTCTCGCCGCCGTTATCGAGCGAATCCTCAGTCGTCAGGATCATGTCGCATTCGCCGCGCTCGAACATTTTGCGCAGGCCCGTGGTATAGGACGACACCAGCCGTACATTGACCCGCGGATATTCAGCGGCAAAGCGCTGCAACACCTTCGGGATGGCGGGGTAAACGATGTCATGCGGCACGCCCAGCACCACCTCGCCCTCATAGGCCTGATCGGTCAGGCGGCTGAACACCTCGTCATTCAGCGCCAGCATGCGGCGGGCGTACCCCAGCAGTTGCTCGCCCGCCCCAGTCAGCACCACGCCGCGTCCATTGCGCTCCAGCAGTTTCAGGTCCAGCGATTGCTCCAGCCGTTTTAGCTGCATGGATACGGCGGACTGGGTCAGGTTCAAAAAACCCGAGGCTTTGGTCACCCCGCCCGCTTCGGCAACAGCGGCAAAGGAACGCAGGGCGGTCATGTCGAGATTTCTGGGCATATCACAATCCTTGATGTGTTGTCGCATAAACATTCATTTCCATAATGGATCGTGGAATGCAATACAGATCAAGTATTTTAATGAATACAGCCAAACCAATCACGAGATCGAAAGGATCGCACCATGACTATGACAACTTGCAACAGCCCCGCCCGCACACTCCCGAAACAGCGTCCCTCAATGTTTCGCATGATTGCGCAAATCTTTGCTACACAGGATCAACGCCGCGCCCTCCGCCAACTGGACAGCGCCGCGCTAAACGATCTGGGCCTGTCCTATGCAGACGCCAAAGCCGAAGCAAACCGCCCGTTTTGGGACGTTCCGGCCACTTGGCGGCAGTAATCTGCATTAAATCGCACCAATTGCGGGTATTCCGCACAGAAATCCTTGAAAAACAGACCATCTTTGCCAATATATAACGGTGAAGGTGGCCGTTTCCTATGGGCACTGGCCAATATAACTTTATCTGGAGGTTTCCATGGCAGACTATAATACGATCCGCGCCGGTGCCGGCGTAGGCACAGCCGAGATCGACGCAGGGCTACGCGCCCATATGAACAAGGTTTACGGCACAATGTCCGTTGGCCTGCTTTTGACAGCGCTGGTTTCCTGGGCCGTTGGCACCAACGAGGCGTTGTTGCAAACGCTGTTTACCGGTTACGTGCGTTACATCGTTATGTTCCTGCCGCTGATCATGGTTTTTGCGTTCGGCGCAATGATCAACCGGATTTCCGCCGCGGGCGCACAGCTGTTTTTCTATGTATTCGCTGCCGCAATGGGCCTGTCGATGGCATGGATTTTCGCGGTGTTTACTGGGTATTCGATCACCCAGACTTTCCTTGTGACATCGGCTGCTTTTGCCGGTCTTAGCCTTTGGGGTTACACCACCAAGAAAGACATCTCTGGTTGGGGCTCGTTCCTGATTATGGGTGTGATCGGCCTGATCATCGCATCCGTCGTGAACATCTTTCTGGGGTCGGGCATCGTTCAACTGGCAATCTCTGCCCTTGGCGTTCTGATTTTCGCAGGCCTTACCGCTTACGACACGCAGAAGATCAAGAACGACTATCTGGCGCATGCGCAACACGGCGACAGTGAATGGCTGGCCAAATCGGCCATCATGGGGGCGTTGAACCTGTATCTGGATTTTGTGAACCTGTTTATGTTCATGCTACAATTCATGGGCAACCGCAACTAACAGCGTTTCATATTGAGTTTGAAAAAGGGCCGGTCAGATTGACCGGCCCTTTTTGTACCGTTGGCGAATGCTCATAACAATACAGCAGTTTCTCAACTTTTTCAGACCTAATACCCGCGAAACAATACGACTTTGGTAAGTTGTTGGTTGTCCCCGTCCGCCTTAAAATCGTGATGCCTGCCCGATCAATAATTGGGTCTTGTTCCACAAATGAAGGAAACCATCATGTTGCTGCTAAGAAACCGTTCCCGTCTATTTCTTCTTCTGATCACATTGTTTGCCAGCCCTTCTTTAGGGCTCGCGCAGGCTGGACAAACACGAACCTGCACTATCGCTACAGCAAGCAGTGCCGGAAAATATCGCACCAATGTGGTGACACAATGCCACGTAAACACACGTAACGGGACCACGCAGTTTATCGTAAATGGAAAGACGAAGGAGCGCAGTTATTCTGCTAAACGCCCCTTAACAACGGCCCACCTAAAAGCCGCAAGGCGTTGGCTGCAAAAGCTTCGGATGGACACACGGAACAACCCAAGACAGTTTGATATCCACGCTTTTTTGACACAAGCATCACAAGCAACCTCGGGCTTTGTTCTGGTTCGTAAAGTCAAGGGGCGTACAGCGCTGAATATTGTCTATATTACCAACGGAGTTTACCGATCTGTCGATCTGAAAGCCACCAGTCTAAGAGCCCGCCCTCAAGGTTTAATGACCACCGGTAAGCGGTTCTAAACCCGACATCCACATCCAACAAAAAAAGCCGCGCAAAACCTGCGCGGCCTTTTCAAATTCTAAACCTGAAAGGCTGATCTACTTGATCTTGCCTTCTTTGTACTCGACGTGCTTGCGCACAACCGGGTCGTATTTGTTCACAACCATTTTCTCGGTCATGGTGCGGGCATTCTTTTTGGTCACGTAGAAGTGGCCAGTGCCCGCTGTCGAGTTCAGGCGGATCTTGATTGTGGTTGGCTTCGCCATGTTAATGCTCCTAAAGCGGGGGGCGGATTTCGCCCAATCAATCTACAAGTCCCGCCTTTTAGCGCCCCTGTGCCCCGAGTCAACCGCAATCCCGCGAAATAAGCACAAGCACGCTGTTTGTTGGAACCTTTTTCATTCACCGACCAAGGATCAGCCCTACAGTCACGTCATAGATATAAGCAACCAACAACAGGATGCATAAAATGACACATAATCGCATGGCTCACATCATTACGCTGACATTTCTAATGGCGATTCCTGCGGCCTGTCACCCGCAGGCCGGTCCAACAACCCCCTCTGTTGGCACGGAAACCAGAAACCTGAAGGCCACACCCGTTATCGGTGAACCAGGGGGCGTTGTTCTGAAGGGGCCGTGGACATTTGAAAGAGAGATTGAGAACTGCACCTACCAACACCCCGACTGGCGCGCATTTTACTGGCTCCGGATTTCATGGGGCGATGGCGCCGTCAGTGATTTGCACAGTGGTCCATATGGGGAACGTTGCGTCGATATTAAACGGCACACCTATTCAAAGCCGGGGCGGTATCATATCACGGTCGAGATCAGCGGCTTGGGGCCAGCAGACGGGCCGTTGCCAATTTATGACGGGCAAACCAGTGTGACGGTTCCCTAATGATATGCGCGGATGGCCTATAAGCCGGATTTTGTATCCGTCAGGTTCCCCTGACGAATGATGACCATTCCTCGGCGCCTGCTGTTACCAACTGGCTCTAGCTGCCAACCCGAACCTTCAGGGCCAAAACGACCCTGGGCGCGAGCGCCCGCGAGGTTCCTATTTGGCATTGCTCCCGGTGGGGCTTGCCGTGCCGCTGCTGTTGCCAGCCGCGCGGTGGGCTCTTACCCCACCGTTTCACCCTTACCTGTGCATGCACAGGCGGTCTGTTTTCTGTGGCGCTTTCCCTCGGGTTTCCCCGGCCTGGCATTACCCGGCACCGTCGTTTTGTGGAGTCCGGACTTTCCTCGCTTACCTAGGTAAACGCGGCCATCCAGCCATCCGCGCATGGGTGATTTAGGAGGTTAACAGCGGTTGGTCAACGGGGAAGCGGGTGGCAAGGTCAATTGCCATCGCCAAATCCACCTGATCCGGCGGACCGGACACGCCTGACAGCCATGGCCGATATCGCAAACGGAACGCAGCCAGCAGGGTTTCATCGTCACAATCTGCGGTCATCCCAAGGGCCCGCAACGTTTCCACTATTCCGGAATTGTGGGCCTGTTTAGAATCGGCATTTGGCCAGATAGACAGCCCTGATCGTGCCAAACGATACCAGTCAAACCGCGCGCCCGGGTCCACCTTACGCCCTGGTGCCATATCGGAGTGGCCGATAATACGTTCGGGAAGGATCGCCCAGCGGCGTATGATGCCTGCCAGCAACTCTTCCAACGCTGCCATTTGTGGTTCTGGAAACGGGGCAAATCCGGTGTTGGCCAACTCGATCCCGATCGAGCGCGAGTTCACATCCGTAACAGCCCCCCAGCGGCCCGCGCCAGCATGCCATGCCCGCTGCGCTTCATCCACCAGAGAAAACACCTCGCCCGCTTCCGAAATCAGGTAATGCGCCGACACCTCGTGATCGGTCGAACACAGCCGCTCACATGCCGCCGTAGCGCTCTGCATTGCGGTATAATGCAACACCACCATATCGGGCAGCGCCCCATCGCGGCGCGCCCCGAAATTAGGCGACGGGTGCGGGGTGATGATCACCCCCGCCCCTCTAGTTGCCGGCTTTGGCGTTGCGAAACGGTTGTGGATCCCATGAGCAGGCGAAACCGTCGCCATCAGGGTCCAGACCATTGCGGTCCTTTTGCGGTCCGCCCTTTTTCAGGAACTCGGCCTGCGCCAAATCGGGTGACGGGTATTTCAGGCAGTTTTTGATAAACCGCGAATTGGCAAACACCTTGGAGCGCCGATATAGCGCCTCACCAACGCGATTGGTTGTCGATAAAGCAAACTCGACCACGCTGGCCCCGCGCCCGCTGCCTGTCGGCACCGCCGTTGGCTGTATCTGGACATATTGTGCGCGCTGCTGTTCCAGCCTCTCGCGGTCGCTTTCAATCGATTCACGGCCCGAAACGGCACCAAAATCCTGCTCGTCCGAAATGCTTACGTTATTGCTGGTGGCCACAGGCGCGGTTTCTTGCGTGACCGGTTGCGTTGTTGTTGTAACCGTTTCGTCAGACAAAGCATTGGCCGGTGGCGCAGTTTGCCCCTGCAACTCGGCCTCGCGCGCCGCTTGCTGTTGCGCATAACTGGAATAACCGCCAAATCCGACACCGCCGCCGGAATCAGGCACCTTTGGATCACAAGCCCCAAGGGCCAGCACCATTATGGCTGGAACATATAACCGCATCGAATAACCCTCTTCCTTTTTAATCTTCACGCTGACTACCACCATTTTAACGGTTTGGAAACAAAACCGGCAGCACGCTCAAGCGCATAGGCAACATTCAGCAAATCGCCTTCTTCCCACGGGCGACCAATCAGTTGCAGCCCCAAGGGCAAGCCCTGTTTGTCCAGCCCTGCCGGAACCGAGATGCCGGGTAGACCGGCAAGGTTCACCGTGACGGTGAACACATCGTTCAAATACATCTGCACCGGATCGGCATCGGCCATTTCACCCAGACCGAACGCAGCCGATGGTGTGGCCGGTGTCAGGATCGCGTTAATGCCCGCCTCGAACACTTGTTCAAAGTCGCGCTTGATCAGGGTGCGCACCTTGCGCGCACGGTTATAGTAGGCATCATAGAACCCTGCCGATAGCACATAAGTGCCAACCATCACACGGCGCTGCACCTCGTGGCCAAAGCCTTCAGCGCGGGTTTTTTCGTACATATCGTCAATGCCATCCCCTGCCGCCAGTTTGGCACGATGGCCGTAACGCACGCCGTCATAACAGGCGAGGTTGCTGGACGCCTCGGCGGGCGCAATCACATAATAGGCAGGCAGCGCGTATTTGGTATGCGGCAGGGTGATATCGACAATCTCGGCCCCTGCGTCTTTCAGCATGGCGGTGCCATCAGCCCAGAGTTTTTCAATCTCGTCCGGCATGCCGTCCATGCGGTATTCCTTTGGAATCCCTATCTTTTTACCTTTGATGTCGCCTGTTAGTGCAGCTTCAAAATTAGGCACCGCCAGATCGGCGCTGGTCGAATCCTTGGCGTCATGGCCTGCCATCGCCTCAAGCATGATCGCCGCATCGCGCACGGATTTCGTCATCGGGCCAGCCTGATCCAGGGACGAGGCAAACGCCACCACCCCCCAGCGCGAACAGCGTCCATAGGTCGGTTTAATGCCTGTAATGCCGACAAATGCGGCGGGCTGACGGATCGATCCACCGGTATCGGTGCCCGTTGCGCCAAGGCACAAATCAGCGGCCACGGCAGCGGCAGAGCCACCGGAGGACCCACCCGGTGTCAGCTTTGAGTCATCATTGCCACGGCGCCACGGGTTGACCACATCGCCATAGGTCGAGGTTTCGTTCGATGAGCCCATAGCGAACTCGTCCATGTTCAGTTTGCCCAGCATGACAGCACCGGAATCCCAAAGTTGCTGGGTGATCGTGCTTTCATATTCCGGTTTGAAGCCTTCCAGAATGGCGGACCCTGCTTGTGATAAAACGCCTTTGGTGCAGAACAGATCCTTGATGCCCAGCGGAATGCCACACATTGCGGGGGCATCACCGGATTTAAGCCGCGCATCGGCGGCTATGGCCTGATCACGGGATATTTCAGGGGTGTTATGAACGAAGGCATTCAGAGCGTTTGCGCCCTCAATCGCCGTCAGGCAGCTTTCGGTCAGTTCCAGCGCGGTGATATCGCCCGCCTTTAGGCGGTCGCGGGCCTCCGCAATGGTCAGGGTGTTCAGATCGGTCATATCGGCTACTCCACCACTTTGGGCACGGCAAAGAACCCTTCGCGGGCGTCCGGCGCATTGGCCAGGATTTTTTCCTGCTGATAACCGTCTGTCACCACATCGTCGCGGCGTTTCAGGCGGGCGGGTGTGACGGATGTCATTGGTTCGACACCATCAACATCGACTTCGTTCAACTGCTCGATAAAGCCAAGGATGGCGTTGAATTCCTCGGCAAGAGCTGGCAGCGCATCGTCCGCGACCCTGATACGGGCCAGATGCGCCACGCGGGCGGCGGTTTCCTTGTCTATCGACATCTGTCGTCTCCGGTTTATCTGTTTGGAATTGCTTTAGCGGTGTGCGGCGCGGGTCGCAAGGCTGTGGTTGATCACATCGCTGGATTTTATAGCAGTGTTGAAGCCTCCGGCGGGGATATTTAGGGAACAAAAATGATCAGGGGCGACGCTTTTGGAAGAAGGATTTGAGCAGCGCCTCGGATTCAGTGGCGTTGATGCCATCGTATATTTCCGGCACGTGGTGCGCTTGCGGATGAGTGAAAATGCGCGGGCCTTGGGCGATGCCACCGGATTTTGGATCAGACGCGCCGTAGTAGAGGCGATTGATGCGGGCGGCAGAGATAGCCATTGCGCACATCGGGCAAGGTTCCAACGTCACGTAAAGGTCGTATCCTGCCAGACGTTCCGAACCAATGGCGGCGCAGGCGGCGCGGATGGCGAGGATTTCGGCATGCGCGGTCGGGTCACTCAACTCGCGGGTACGGTTGCCGGCACGGGCGATGATTTCACCATCTGGGGCCATGATCACCGCGCCCACGGGGACTTCGCCGCGCGATCCGGCTGCGCAAGCCTCATCAAGGGCGGCGTCCATATGGCTGGTGAATTCACTCATGGGGGCAGGTTTGCCCTGTGTTGCCGATTTTGCCAAGCTGCTTTTCATTTTCGGATGTGCGCGTTAAGGCAGGGCATGGAAAATGAAACACCAAAAGTCGCCCCGAAAACTGGCGAACGTATCGCCAAAGTGATGGCCCGCGCGGGGCTTGCATCGCGGCGCGAGGCCGAGCGGATGATTGCGGCGGGCCGTGTTAGCGTCAATGGCAAGCTGATTGACAGCCCTGCCCTGAATGTCACCCCTGCCGACAAAATTGTGGTCGATGGCGCGGAAGTGGGCGAGCCGGAAGTGGCACGGCTGTGGCTGTACCACAAGCCGATCGGTTTGGTGACGACAGAGCGCGACGAGAAGGGCCGCGATACAGTGTTTGCCAACCTGCCCAAGGATTTGCCCCGTGTGGTCAGCGTTGGGCGGCTCGATATCAATTCAGAAGGCTTATTGCTGCTGACCAACGATGGTGGCGTGAAACGCAAGCTGGAGTTGCCCGCCACCGGCTGGATGCGCAAATACCGCGTGCGGGTGAACGGCCGCCCGAATGACAAGGCGCTAGAGCCATTGCGCAAGGGGGTGACCGTGGATGGAGAGCGGTTTCAGCCCTTTGATGTGATCATTGACCGCCAACAAGGGGCGAATGCGTGGCTGACGGTTTCCTTGCGCGAGGGCAAGAACCGCGAGATCAGGCGGGCGTTAGGCGAGGTTGGCCTGAAAGTGAACCGATTGATCCGCGTAAGCTATGGTCCGTTCCGGCTGGGCGAGGTAAAGGCGGGCGAGGTTGAGGAAATCAAGCAACGCGTGTTGCGCGACCAACTGGGGATGAAGGCGGGTCCAAGTCAGAAACCCAAACCAAAGCCAAAGCGGCGGCGCAAATAAGGCCGTTTGCAAAGCCACCCCATGCCGGTATGTATCGTTAACCGTATTTATGTAGCTAAAGGCGCCCGACATGACTGATCTTTTTACAATTGAAAACGCTGGTAACCTGATGGTGCTGATTTTTCTTCAGGCCGTGCTGGGGTTCGATAACCTGCTGTATATCAGCATCGAGAGCAAACGCGCCCCCCTCGATACGCAAAAATCAGTGCGGTTCTGGGGCATCATCATTGCCGTCGCGCTGCGGGTCGTGCTGCTGTTTGTGATGATCAAACTGATCGCCGCGATGTCCGAGCCATTCTATGTTTTTGACTATCCCGGCATCATCGAAGGTGGCGTCAACTTTGCCACCTCAGTATTTATCGTCGGCGGCGTGTTCATTATGTATACGGCGTTCAAGGAGATCACCCATATGCTGTCGGTTGAACATCTGGGCACTAGTATGGGTGACAAAAACGCCAAATCAGCCACGCAAGTGGTGCTGCTGATCGTGTTCATGAACCTAATCTTCAGCTTTGATTCCGTTTTGTCGGCCCTGGCGATCACCAAAGTATTCGCAGTACTGGCCACGGCCATCGTGATTTCGGGCATCGCCATGCTGGCGCTGGCCGATACTGTCGCCGTTTTTCTGGAAAAGAACCGCATGTACGAGGTTCTGGGCCTGTTCATCCTGCTGATTGTTGGGGTTGTTTTGCTGGGCGAGGCCGGCCCTGCTGCGGCACATGCAATGCATGACGACAGTTTGCAGATCAAAATCTTTGGTCAGGCGCTGCTGCCAATGTCGAAAACCACGTTCTATTTCTCGATTGTGGTGTTGGTGATGGTCGAGGTGATCCAGTCAGGATATGCCAAGAAACTGGATACCGAACGCAAGGTGGATTACAAAGACTAGCGACGTTTGGTTAGGCTGGTATGGCGGCTGCAAATAGCCTATAGATGTCAAAATACTAGGGGGGATTTATGTCTGGAAGCGGGCTTCAAAAACTGTCGTTTACATTGCTGGTCGGGCTGATCTTTTACGTCTCGATGTTCGGTGGCGTATAGTGGCAAAGCGGTTTGGTGGAAAATTTAGCCCCGATGGCAGCACTGATCGCGGCGGTAAGCCCGAAAACATTCCGGCAAGTGTTGGCGCGGTTTGGCGGACCAATGTCCTGTTTTTTGCCCCCCTGCCGTTGATATTTCGCGCCTTTTTCAAAAACCCCGAAGGCATGGCCATAACCTTGCTGGCCTTTGGTGTGCTGATCTTGGCCGCTTGGCTAACCCGCGACGGGGTCAAGGCACACAGGGCATATGACGCACGGCGTGTGGCGCGCCGCCCTGCCATCCCGCGCAAAATATTCGGGTCCGTCCTGACGGGGATCGGGCTGTTTATTGCAGGTTACGCTGCCGGTGGATTGTTCAATTCACTGATATTCGGGTTTCTCGGCGTGGTTTTACACGGCTTTGCCTTTGGTCCCGACCCGATGCGCGGCAAGGGGATGGAGGGAATCGACACCTTCCAGACCGAGCGCGTTGCCCGTGTGGTGGATGAGGCCGAGAAGCATCTGGCCGCCATGTCAGACGCCATTGTGCGGGCTGGTGATCGCAAGATCGAGGGCCGCGTCGCGCAGTTCCAGACCACCGTGCGCGACATGTTTCGCACAGTCGAGGAAGACCCGCGCGACCTGACTGCGGCCCGCAAATATCTAAGCGTCTATTTGCTGGGAGCGCGTGATGCGACGGTGAAATTCGCCGATCTTTACGCCCGCACCAAAGACAAAAAGGTGCGCGATGATTACGAGGCACTGTTGACTGATCTTGAGGATAACTTTGCCGCCCGAACCGAAAAGCTGCTATTGGATGACCGCAGCGACCTGGATATTGAAATAGAAGTGCTGCGCGAACGCTTGCAGCGCGATGGTATACACTTAAGGAGTTAAGTAACGATGACCGAGACAACCCGCCAAAAGGCCGAACAGTCGCTTAAAGTGATCGAAGAGGTCACGGCCGTGGTCCTGCCCGAGCCTGTGGCCGAAATCGTGCCGCTAAAAGAAGCACCAAAACCTGTGGCGGCTGAAATCAAGAAACGCATGGCCGAGATCGACATGGGCAACACCAATTCGATCATCGCGTTCGGGTCCGCCGCACAGGAAGAACTGCGCGAGATTTCACAAGCTATGCTGGTGGATGTACGCAATAAGGATGTCGGGCCTGCTGGCGATAGTTTGCGCAATATGGTCACCACCATTCGCGGGTTTTCCGTGTCTGAACTGGACGTTAGGCGCAAACTTTCATGGTGGGAAAAGCTGCTGGGGCGCACCGCACCCTTTGCCAAATTCCTGTCGCGGTTTGAAAAGGTTCAGGGCCAGCTGGATATGGTCACCAATGATCTGTTGGGCCATGAACACAAGCTGTTGAAAGACATCAAATCGCTGGATGTGCTTTATGAAAAGACGCTGGATTTCTATGACGAACTGGCGCTGTATATTGCTGCGGGCGAAGAAAAACTAAAGCAACTGGATGAGAAAACCATTCCCGCCAAGGCCGCCAAAGTCGACAAGGCGCCCGAAGGCAAACAGGTTATGCAAGCCCAAGAACTGCGCGATCTGCGGGCCGCACGGGATGATCTGGAACGCCGCGTGCACGATCTGAAACTGACCCGTCAGGTCACAATGCAATCGCTGCCTTCAATCCGGCTGGTGCAGGAAAACGACAAATCTCTGGTCGCCAAGATCAATTCGACCTTGGTCAACACCGTGCCGCTGTGGGAAACCCAACTGGCCCAGGCCGTGACGATCCAGCGTTCAGCCGAGGCCGCAGGTGCCGTGCGGGCCGCCAATGATCTGACCAACGAACTGTTGACTGCCAACGCCAAGAACCTGCGCACCGCCAACAAAACCGTGCGCGAGGAAATGGAGCGCGGTGTGTTTGACATCGAAGCGGTGAAAACCGCCAACGCCGAACTGATTGCCACGATCGAGGACAGCTTGCGCATCGCGGACGCGGGCAAGGCCAAACGCGCCGCTGCCGAAGTCGAACTGAAGCAGATGGAGGCCGAGTTGAAAACCACGCTTGCCTCGGCCAAGGCCCGTGGCGACAAGGTGGGTGACACCGCTGGTGGCGCGTTGTCAGACGAATAAGGGCAGGATCAGTAGGTAATGGCGAATATGCGCAAACGATTGATGGCACTTGTGTCGACCATTGTGATCACACTGGCCGGGTGCGAAGCACCGCCGCCAACACCCTCGCCAGTGCCTCCCCCCCCTATCGCACGGCCCACGCCCCCCAAACCCGTGGCGGCCCCGCAATCCGAAGTCAGCCGCAAAATGTCGGATCATCTATCCCGATTGCAGGCCGATCTGTTGGTGCAAGGGTTGTTGCGGGTTGATGGTGGCGGGCCAGACGTTCCGTTTTCCAAACGCAATCTGGTGGATAATTTTATCCGCGTTGCCCTGTTTGACGAATACACCACCACGAACGGGCGGCTGGTGGCTAAAGCAACCGAAAGTCGCTTGCGCCGGTGGGAACAACCGATCCGGATGAAGATCGAATTTGGCCCGTCCGTCCCCTTGGCCCAACGCACCAAGGACCGTGCCAAAATTGGCGCTTATGTCAAACGGCTGTCACGTATTACCGGCGTTCCTATCCGGCTGACCAACGGGCTGGCCAACTACAATGTGTTGATCCTGAACGAAGACGAACGCCGTGCGGCCGCACCCAGATTGCGAAAACTGGCACCGGGCATTGGCGATATTTCTGTGCGCGCCGTAACAGATATGCCCCGATCAACCCTATGTCTGGTCTTTGCTTTCTCCAACGACACAAAAACATCGACATACGCCAAAGCGATTGCCGTCATTCGCGGCGAACACCCCGATCTTTTGCGCCTGTCGTGTATCCACGAAGAACTGGCGCAGGGGCTTGGCCTTGCCAATGACAGCCCCAACGCCCGCCCCTCAATATTCAACGACGACGAGGAATTCGGCCTGCTAACACGACATGACGAGCTGTTATTGCGAATACTCTATGATCGCCGCCTGCACGCCGGTATGACCCCGCGCGAAGCACGGCCAATCGTCGAGACAATCGTTGATGAATTATTGGGGGGCGCAACATGACCTCTGTATTAAAAGGAACACAAACATGGGTGTTCTAGGTTTTCCACAGATAGGGAATTGCCATGATCAGTGACCTGCTAAAGCCGGAAGCATTTGATTTTGTTGCAAAGTTTTTCCTCGCTGGTTACATCGTTATCATAATCAGATCACTTTATGTGGTAGGTGAGCGCCCCAAAGCTACGCAAGTTGTCGCCGAAGCCGTTATTTTAAGTCTTATCAATCAGCTAATTTTTCAAAGCCTAAGCCAAATTTTTGTTTGGATCATTCCATCTCAGTATTATCAATGGATGTGGGCGCGGTTGCCATTCTATTTAGAAGTTGTATTTCTGCCACTGATCTGGGGCTTGATTATCGGCATCAATCTATCGAAAGGATGGAAAAATTCCATTCTACGGCGACTTTCTATGCCAATTGTCAACCCCATTCAGAGGGCGCATGACTTTGCTTTCGGACATGATCGAGAGCCTTGTTTTGTGATCGTAACATTCGAGGATGGAACAGTGGTTCGCGGCTATTTTGGTCAAGAATCTTTGGCTGCAAGTGATCCAAACCGTAGCGATTTATATTTAGAACGCCTATATATGGTAGATAAGGGTGATCAATGGATCGAAACCAATCCAAGCAGGTCCGCTTTGTTAAGCCTGAATGATGTCCGCTCAGTCGAGTTTCTGGATCAACTTACAAATGATGATGTCCAAAAAGGAGAAACGAATGCCTAAATCGGAACGAACACTATTGATTGATGGTTATCAAGCCAAACCACGCCCTGCAACTAGCCAGCGAGGCTATCAGGCAACGGGAAAACCCACGTCATCACCACAAACGACTCCTCCAAAATTACCAAACACGCCTTCGGCAGTGCAAAAACCTTCAAAATAACAGGGCTAAATAAATGGGTATTCTTGATTTTCTAACCGGCGAATTTATCGACGTGATCCACTGGGTCGACGACAGTCGCGACACAATGGTCTGGCGGTTCGAGCGCGAAGACCACGAGATCAAATACGGTGCCAAACTGACCGTGCGCGAGGGGCAAGCCGCTGTGTTTATCCACGAGGGCCAGATGGCCGATGTGTTCACCCCCGGCCTGTATATGCTGGAAACCAACAACATGCCGATCCTGACAACCCTGCAACACTGGGATCACGGCTTCAAATCGCCGTTCAAATCGGAAATCTACTATGTCAACACCACGCGTTTTTCCAACCTGAAATGGGGCACCAAGAACCCGATCATCTGCCGCGATCCCGAATTCGGACCGGTGCGCATCCGCGCCTATGGCACCTATACGATCAAGGTGACGGACCCAGCCCGATTCCTGACAGAAATCGTCGGCACCGATGGTGAATTCACCATGGATGAAATCAGCTACCAGATCCGCAACATCATCGTGCAGGAATTCTCCCGCGTGATTGCCAGCAGCGGTATTCCGGTGCTGGATATGGCCGCCAATACGTCCGATTTGGGAAAATTGGTTGCTACCCAGATATCCGGCACCCTAGAGCAATACGGGCTAACGATGCCGGAACTTTACATCGAAAACATCTCGCTGCCGCCCGCAGTAGAAGAGGCATTAGACAAACGCACATCCATGGGAATGGCCGGTGATCTGGGTCGTTTCACCCAGTATTCCGCTGCCGAAGCCATGACCGCCGCTGCGCGCAACCCGAATGGTGGGGGCGGTATGGGGGCTGGCCTAGGCATGGGGATGGGCATGGCGATGGCCCAAACAATGCAAAACCAAATGGCCACGCAAACCGGCCCTTGGGGCGCTGCCCCGCAACCGGCAGCCACCGCTCCGCCGCCGCCTCCAGCACCAAGCGTCGAAAAAGTCTGGCATGTTGCCGATGGCACCCAGACCAAGGGGCCGTATTCACGCGCCGATATGGGCCGGATGCTGATGGACGGATCATTAACCCGCGAAACATTCGTTTGGGCGGCAGGTCAAGACGGCTGGAAAACCGCCGAGGACATTGACGAGTTGGCCACGCTGTTCACGATCATGCCACCCCCACCGCCGGGGACGTAAAACCGATGGCCAATGCGCCCGATCCCTATCAGGTGCCCACAGTCACCGGAGAACATCGCTTCCCCTGTGACCAATGCGGTGCCGATCTGCGGTTTGCCCCCGAAAAGGGTATGCTGGTTTGCGACTTTTGTGGTAACGAGCAATCAATTGAGGGCGACGGAAGCCATCATCACCCGATCCGCGAGCTGGACTTTAGCGCCGCACTGGATGCCCGCCTGCCCGATGTCGAGATCGAGGAAACCCGCGTTGTGCAATGCCCGAACTGCGGGGCACGGTTTGAATTTGATCCCGCCATCCATGCTTCCGAATGCCCGTTTTGCGCCACCCCAGTAGTGGCTGATACCGGCAGCCAAAGACAGATCAAACCCAAAGCCGTTTTGCCCTTCGCACTAGATGAACGGTCATCACGCAAGGCACTTGGCAATTGGCTGGGCAGCCTGTGGTTTGCCCCGAACGGTGTAAAGCAATACGCGCGTAAGGGACGGAAGTTGCAGGGTATTTATGTGCCCTACTGGACCTATGACGCCGACACCAAAAGCCGCTATTCCGGCCAACGCGGCACGGTGTATTACGAAACCCGCACCGTAACGCGGGATGGCAAACGGGTGCAACAACGGGTGCAAAAAATCCGCTGGCGTTCGGTCTCCGGCCGTGTGGCGCGTTTTTTTGACGATGTGCTTGTGTTGGCCTCGAAATCCTTGCCCAAACGGTTCACCGACGCCCTTGGCCCGTGGGATTTATCCGAACTTGAACCCTATCGCCCCGAATATCTGGCCGGATTTCGCGCCGAAGGATACACCGTTGAGCTGGCCGATGGCTATCAGGAGGCCCGCGCCGTTATGGACCGGATGATCCAGCGCGACGTGAAATTCGACATTGGCGGTGATCGCCAAAGGATCAGCAACATCGACACCGCCATCAGCGACGTGACCTTCAAACATATCCTGCTGCCGGTGTGGCTGGCGGCCTATATATACCGCGGTAAAACCTTTCGGTTTGTGGTCAACGGGCGCACGGGAATGGTGCAGGGACAACGGCCCTATTCAGCGTGGAAAATCACATTTGCGGTGATAACCGTTGCCATCATCGCAGGTGTCATCGGCTATTTAATTGCCAGCAACCAGTAAGGATACATCATGCCGAAAATCCTGTGTTGCGGCGAATCCCTGATCGATATGCTGCCCAATGATGGCGGATTTACCCCCGTGACTGGCGGTGCGGTTTTCAACACCGCGATCGCCTTGGGGCGGCTTGGCGCGCCTGTCGGGTTTTTCAGCGGGTTATCGTCGGATTTCTTTGGCGATATGCTGCGCGATAGTTTGCAGGCCAGTGGCGTGGACAGCCGTTTTGCCATCACCAGCAATCGGCCATGCACATTGGCCTTTGTGCGGCTGGTGGACGGGCAAGCGCAATACGCCTTTTACGATGAGGGCACCGCCGGACGAATGCTGGACACGGGCGATACCCCCGCCCTGCCCGACACGGTTCAAGCGTTGTTTTTTGGCGGTATTTCATTGGTGGCCGAACCCTGCGCCACCGCATACGAGGCCTTGATGACCCGCGAGGCCCCTGCCCGCATCACCATGATTGACCCGAATATTCGCGCCGATTTTATCACCGATGAAACCACTTATCGCGCCCGCATTGAACGGGTGCTGGCGCTGGCCGATATTATCAAACTGTCGGATGAGGATCTGCATTGGCTGCGCGGCGCAGGTGATTTGGCCGAATTGGCGCATGGGTTCCTTGGCGCTGGCGCAAGGCTTGTTCTGATCACCGAAGGCGCAAAAGGGGCTACGGCCTACACCTCCAATCACAAGGTATTTGTGCCCGCAACAAAGGCTGATGTGGTCGATACCGTTGGGGCTGGTGATACGTTTAACGCAGGGATATTGGCGGCGTTGCATCAGCTGGATATGCTGACAAAAACGGCACTGGACACCATCAGTGAAGCCGCGCTAACCACCGCCCTGACCCACGCCACCCGTGGAGCAGCCATTACGGTATCACGCAGCGGCGCTAACCCGCCATGGGCCAAGGAACTGGCATGAGGGCACTGATCCAGCGCGTGAGCAAAACGTCGGTTACGATAGACGGCGAGATGATTGGCGAAATCGGTGCGGGTCTGTTGATATTGGTCTGCGCCATGCAAGGCGATACCACGGCAAACGCCGACGCTTTGGCTGCGAAAATCAGCAAGCTGCGCATTTTTCCCGATGGGGATGGCAAGATGAACCGCTCGGTGCTGGACATTGGCGGGGCGGCGCTGGTGGTCAGCCAATTTACATTGGCCGCTGATACCTCACGTGGCAACCGGCCCGGGTTTTCCGCCGCCGCTTCCCCTGACGAGGGCCGTGCCCTATATGAGCATTTCGCCGATCAGATACGCGGGCACGGCATAAACACCGCCACAGGCCGCTTTGGGGCGGATATGGCGGTGCGTCTGGTCAACGATGGGCCGGTGACGATCTGGATGGATATGTGAGCGCCTTAACAGCGCCGCGAAACCACCATGACCCAGACATACCCGTGGGTATATGCATTACCCGCAAGAGCAACACCAAGACCGTAGTGTTTCACACCACGTCCCAACAACATTATTTTGCGGTGACCAGGCGATTCCATCCAGTTTTGAACGGTATCGAGTGAATCCGTTTGGCCAACTGCAATATTTTCCGCAACCAAACCACCGTAGCAGCGCTGCCGACTAAGCCGGCGCTTGGAGGTGGAGCCATCCTTGCCTCTGTGCGAAAAATAGCCTTGAACCGCCATATCGCAAGCATGGGCTTGGGCTGCGGCTTGTAATCTTGGATCGAAAGCAAGCGGTTTTCGCCCGTTTTGTGCGCGAATATCGTTTGTCAGTTGCAACGCTTTTGCCGCGATTTCAGATGCATTTCCCGGAAGTGCACAAGTTGCAGCATTTGCATTTGCGCCCGCAAGAAATATGGTCGCCGCCATCACTATGGCGAACATATAATATTTTTTCATAATGTATTATTGCCTGTATTTATTAGTGGTACCTGATTGTAACCAGCTTGTTCTAAAATTTCTATGGGAATATTGCGTCCTGACTGCAGTGCCAGATTGGGCGGCCAAAACTGCCACAGGCCGCTTTGGGGCGGATATGGCGGTGCATCTGGTCAACGATGGGCCGGTGACGATCTGGATGGATATGTGAACGGCTAACAGCCGCGTGCAACCACCAAGACCCACAAATAACCGTGCGTATAAGCCTTGCCAGCATTCGCAATGCCTATTCCATATTGGTTTGCGCCACGGCCCATCAGAACATTCTTGCGGTGCCCGGGCGAGGACATCCAACCGTTCATCAAATCCTGCGGGCTGGTCTGCCCAACCGCGATATTTTCCGCGACCAGACCGGCAAGACACCCTTGCTGCTGCACGCGACGCTTTGGTTTAGATCCGTTTTGCCCCCGATGCGAAAAATAACCCTTTACAGACATATCGCAAGCGTGTGCCTGTGCGGCGGCCTGTAGACGCGAATTAACGCCTAAGGATTTGCGCCCGCTTTTTGATCGCTCATTGTTGATTAACTGCCCCGCCAAAGCGGCCATTTCCGAAGCGTTTGCCGGCACAGCACACCGTGCAGCGTTCGCTCCAGAACCGACTATTGCGAAACATACAGCAATCAATACAGCACCGAGATGTAATAATTTCATAGCGTTTCCCCTTACTTGAAATTTTATTCTTTCTGCATAGCACAAATAATAAAAATGGCGAAACGACAAAAAACATCAAATAAAACAAAGGTATATAGATGTCGATAAAATCAGGATTTCTTTACAAACTCTGTCAAAATCACAATATGCTGGCCGTTCACACGCCCCTCGATGTGCCCCTCATTGTCCTGCACCAGCGATATATTACGCACCGCGGTGCCCCGCTTGGCGGTGAACCCCGCACCTTTGACGTTCAGATCCTTAATCAGCGTCACAGTATCCCCCGCCGCTAGAACCGCACCGTTTGTATCCCGATGGATCAGATTGGTTTCATCATCATCCGCCGCCAACCCTGCCTCGGCCCATGTCAGGTTTTCCGGCTCCAGATAGGCGATATCCAGTAAATCGCGCGCCCAGACTTCGGTATTCAGGCGGGTCAGTAAACGGTAGGCGATGACCTGTGCTGCCGCATCCGTGCTCCAGATCGCATCAGTCAGGCATTTCCAGTGGGGGGCGTCCACAATGGCACCCTCGACGCCGGCGCGGCAGGTGGCACATAGGGTTACGGTCTGGTCATCCTGCGGTGGCACGCCAATCGCGGCCAGATCAGTGTCGCTGCCACATAGGGCACAATTGCTTGCAAGTTCCGCCATTTGTTTGCCTTTTCGTTTTTGCATTTGGCCACGGTCTGGAACAAACTGTGCCATGCGTCAACAGGTGAAAGGCACTTACGGCTTGGTGATGTTGGCATCGGCAATAAAATCCATGCCCTGCCGGATGTCCGATGCAATGGCGGCGGCAAAATTATCCCTGTCACCACATGCCAGCGCCGATAACGCCATGCGATGGTAATCATGGGCGATCCCGCTGGCCCCGAACAAAGTGCAGACCATACGCATGCTGGGCGCGTATTGCAGCCAAAGGGATTCAACCAGACGCAGGATCACAGGCGAATTCGCCCGCTCGTATATGTGAAAATGAAAGGCGTAGTTGCCATGCACATAGGCATGGGTGTCATTGGTTTCGATCGCGCGATCGAGTTTTGCGTCGATTTCACCAAGCACCGCCAGATCTGCCGCATCGAAATTCGCAAACGCACGATACGCCAGTTCGCGTTCCAGACTGACCCGCGCAAACCTGATGTCACGGATGCGCTGTTTGTCCAGTTCAGGCACCACAATGGTGCGGCTGTCTTTGAATACCAGTATACCCTCGGCCACCAACCCGCGCAGGGCATCGCGTGCCGGAATGACGCTGATATCGTGTTCTTCGGCAATCCGGCGGATGGAAATCGCCTGCCCCGGTTCAAACCCGCCATCGAACAGGGACCGGCGCAAACGGCGCTGCAAATCATCAGCTTTTGTGTTGGGTTTGTATTGTCCAGAATTCCCGACGACCGACATTTTTTCCCTATCTAAATTCGTGGTCGCCCACAGATTTCAACGAATCGCTTGAGTAAAACGCGCATCCATATTAGCGTTAACGTGTTATAACACACGAGCGCTCGCAAGACGAGAGCCGATCCAACGGGAGAACTACAGATGCGTAAGAACCGGATGCCGATTAGTCGTCGGGCCATGCTAGCGGGCGCTGGCGCCGTCGGCCTGACCCTGAACATGCCCAAAGGCGCGTTTGCCGCTGGTGGCAAACTGAACTTTTATAACTGGGACACCTATATTGGCGAAACCACGATTGAGGATTTCACCAAAGAAACCGGCATTGATGTGCAATACGATCTGTTTGCCGACAATGACGAGCTGTTCGCCAAGCTGCGCAACGGCAATCCGGGGTATGATCTGATTGTACCGACAAACGACTTTGTCGAACGGTTTCTAACCGCCGATCTGCTGGTGCCACTAGACCATTCCAAAATCCCGAATATGAAAAACCTTGACCCAGGCTTTGCCAATCCGGCGCATGATCCAGGTCGCAAATATACCATGCCGTATTTCTGGGGCACCATCGGCATTGGCTATCGCATTTCCAAGGTCAGCAAAGTGCCTGACAGCTGGGCCGACATTTATACATCTGACGAATACGCCAGCTCCATCGCGTTTCTTGGCGAAGCCTCGACCGTATTGCAGATGGCGATGAAACTGATGGGCAAATCGCTGAATGACTGGACCGACGAAAACATCGCCGCCGCAGAAGCAATGGTTCTGGCCCAGAAATCACGTATCACCGCATTCGCCCCTGACAACGGTCAGGACCTGTTGTTGGCTGGCGAAGTCGATCTGGCGATGGAATGGAACGGCGACATCCTGCAAGCGATGGATGAGGATGACGACATCGGTTATGTCGTGCCAAAAGAAGGCGGGCTGGTCTGGGAAGATGACCTGTGCATTCCCAAGGGCGGGCCAAACCCTGAAGCAGCCCACGCCATGATCAATTTCTTGCTGGATGACAAAGTGGGCGCCGCCAACGCCGATTACGTTTATTACGCCACGCCGAATGCCGCCGCGCGCAAGCTTCTTGGCCCGGAATATAACGAAAATGCAGCCATCTTCCCGTCCGAGGAAACGCTCGCCAAATCCGAGGTCTCGATCTACCCCGGTCAGGAAGTGATCTCCAAAATTGATGCCGCTTGGACACGCATCAAGGCTGCGGGTTAATCAAACTCTAGGGGCGCGCCACTTGTGCGCCCCTGTTGCCATTCTGGGGGCCAATGGAAAGTTTTCGCAAAAACACGCGCGTCTTCATGGCGTTTTTCGGCCCGACGGCCGGATGGCTGGTGCTGTTCTTTTTCGTACCTCTGGCGATCATCTGGGTCTACAGCTTTGGCGAAAACATATCCCTAACCGAAATTAAAACCACATGGACGCTGGACAACTACAAGCGCCTGTTTGAACCCGAAATCATCAGCCTGTTCTGGCGCTCGCTTTGGTTGTCTGTCATTTCCACCGCAATCTGCATCATGATCGCCTACCCCGTGGCAATGGTGATCGCCACCGCATCGGCCAAGGCCAAACCGTGGCTGTTGCTGGTGATTATCCTGCCGTTCTGGACCAACCTGTTGATCCGCACCTATGCGTTGCTGAATATCCTTGGCACGCGCGGGCGTTTGAATGATCTGCTGGAATGGTTCTGGAACATTGGCGACGGGGCGCTCGCGATGATCGGGTTGGGGGGCTATGCCCTGTTGGGCGAGGCATTTGAGCCTATTAAATTTCTGGGCAACCCCAGTGGTGTGATGATCGGGCTGGTTTACGTCTATCTGCCGTTCGCGGTGCTGCCTATCTATTCCTCGCTGGAACGGATGGATCGTAACCTGCTCGAGGCCAGCCTTGATCTGGGCGCCAGCCAATGGCGCACGTTTCGATCAATCCTAATACCGCTTTCAATCGCCGGTATTTCAACCGCCGCCATCATCACCTTCATTCCAATGCTGGGTTCCTTCCTGATCCCGAACCTTTTGGGCCGTGGCCAAGTCGACATGATCGCCAATGTGATTGAACGTCAGTTCAAATCCGCCAATGACTGGCCGTTCGGATCAGCCCTGTCACTGTTCCTGCTTTATATCACCTTCATCATTCTGGCTGTGCAAGCCTTTGCCAGCATGCGTAAAGGGGGCAATAAAGATGGCTAAAAAACGCCGCGACCGCGCAGGCCCGTTTGAATATTCGCGCAAGCTGTCACTGCGCATCAGCTTTTTGATGGCATCGATCTTCCTATACGCGCCGATCATCGTGCTGATCGTGTTTTCCTTTAACAACTCGCGCCGTGGCGGCAATGTGATCTGGAAGGGCTTCACCACCAAATATTACGGCAAAGCGTTCAATAACGATTCCCTGATCGAAGCCTTCACCAACACGCTGGCCATCGCCTTTATATCCACTATTTTTGCCGTGCTGCTGGGCGCAATGACCGCCGTGGTATTATGGCGCTTTCGATTCCCGTTCAAACCGGTGTTCGAGGGTATGGTCGCGATGCCCATCGTCATCCCTGAAATCTGTATGGGGGTCAGCCTTGCGGTGTTTTTCTCCAGCTTTGGCCTATACGTGCCGCCGGAATCACCGTTTCCGCTGAATCTAACCAACATTATCCTTGCCCATATCACCTTTTCATTCCCGTTCGCGGCGATGATCATCCGCACCCGCCTATCCAACTTCAACCGCGAGATGGAAGAAGCCGCCAAAGACCTTGGCGCGACCGAATTTCAGGTGTTCCGCGATATCCTGATCCCGCATATGAAACCGGGGCTGATTGCAGGCGCGTTGCTAGCCTTCACCCTGTCGCTGGATGACTTTGTGATCACCTTTTTCACCTCGGGGCCAAACACCGTGACCTTCCCCGTCAAAGTCTATTCCATGGTGCGCTTTTCGGTGACGCCGGAAATCAACGCGGCATCCACCATCCTGATCCTGATCACGCTGCTTGTCACAGCACTTGCCATGCGGTTCCAAAGTTTTGAAGAGGGCGACAAATGAGCGAACAACCCATCATTTCCGTGCGCAATGTCACCAAACGGTTTGGCAGTTTTACCGCGCTTGAGGACATATCGTTCGATATCCGCCCCGGTGAGATTTTCGCCCTGCTAGGCCCGTCGGGCTGTGGTAAATCCACCCTGTTGCGGATCATCGCAGGGCTGGAAACCGCGACCGAGGGCGATGTGATCATTGGCGGTCAGGACATGACCGATGTGCCCGCCAACAAACGCCCCGTGAACATGGTGTTCCAGTCCTACGCCGTGTTTCCGCATATGACCGTGGCACAGAATGTGGCCTACGGGCTAAAGCTGGAACGCCTGCCAAAGGCCGAGATTGCGACGAAGGTGGAAGAGGCACTGGAGCAGGTGCATCTGGCAGAATTCAGCCACCGGATGCCGGATCAATTGTCAGGCGGGCAGCGCCAGCGGGTCGCACTGGCGCGTGCGTTGGTGAAACGGCCGCGCGTTTTATTGCTGGATGAACCGCTGTCGGCGCTGGACGCCAAATTGCGCGACGCGATGCGGCTGGAATTGGTGAAGCTGCAAGATACCGTTGGCGTCAGTTTTGTCATGGTGACGCATGACCAATCCGAAGCAATGGCAATGGCCGACCGCATCGCGGTTCTAAAGGACGGCAAGCTGCGCCAACTCGACAGTCCGACAAACCTGTATCTGAACCCTTGCGATCAATTCGTCGCCGACTTTATTGGCCGGATCAACATGTTTGATGTGACCAGCCACAGCCAGTCCGGCGATAACGTTACCCTGCAAACCGCAATCCTTGACCCTGTCACCCTGCCCGCGTCCGCCCTGCCCGGCAGCCGCGAGCCTCTTGCCTTGGCGGTGCGCCCCGAGCGGGTAAAGGTCAGCGCAAAACGCCCGCCCAAAGGCACTTGCGTTCACGGTCAACTGGGCGATATCGCGTTTCAGGGCGACAGTTCCATCGTCGAGATCATACTGCCAGGGGGTGGCGCGATCACCGCACTGGCAAGCGAAGCAAAAGCCGAAAAGCTGATGGAATTGGAAATGGGCAGCGAGATTTGCGCCTATTGGCAGCCCGAAGACATGCTGCTGCTGCCCGCCAACGCGACCTGACCCGAACAAGAATTCTGACACCTTAATCAAACGAGATCAAAATGACCCTACTGCACAATATGCCCACCGCGGACCTACAAAAACTGGATGCAGCACACCACGTTCACCCGTTCACCGACAATGCAGATCTGGCCGCCAAAGGCACCCGCGTAATCACCAGCGCCAAGGGGGTGTTTTTGCGTGACAGCGACGGCATTGACCTGCTGGATGGTATGGCTGGCCTGTGGTGCACCAACATCGGATACGGCCGCAATGAGCTGGCCGATGCAGCCCACGCGCAGATGTTGCAACTGCCCTATTACAACACGTTCTTTCAGACCGCCCACCCGCCGGTGATTGCCCTGTCGGCAAAGCTGGCGCAACTGGCACCGGGTGACTTGAACCATGTGTTCTACGCCTCGGGCGGGTCCGAGGCCAACGACACCAACATCCGCCTTGTGCGCCACTATTGGGCCACCAAAGGCAAGCCCGACAAAAAGGTGATCATCTCGCGCCATAACGCCTATCACGGGTCTACCATGGGCGGGGCGAGCCTTGGCGGGATGAGCGCCATGCACGCCCAAGGTGGCCTGCCGATCCCTGACATTGCGTTCATTGATCAACCGTTCTGGTATGGCGAAGGTGGCGACATGTCGCCCGAGGATTTTGGACTGGAACGCGCCCGCCAGCTTGAGGCCAAGATTGCCGAGCTGGGCGAAGACAAGGTTGCCGCCTTTATTGCGGAGCCTGTTCAGGGCGCTGGCGGTGTGATCATCCCGCCGTCCACCTACTGGCCCGAAATCCAGCGGATTTGCGACGCCCACGATATCCTGCTGATCGCCGACGAGGTGATCTGCGGTTTTGGGCGGACCGGCAACTGGTTTGGCTCGGAAACTTACGGCATCCGTCCTGATATCATGACCATCGCCAAGGGGCTGTCCTCGGGCTACGCTCCCATCGGTGGCTCGCTGCTAACGGACGAGGTGGCCGACGTGATCGCCAATGGCGGCGATTTCAACCACGGCTATACCTACTCGGGCCACCCTGTCGCCTGTGCCGTGGCAATGGAAAACCTGCGCATTTTGGAAGACGAACATGTTGTGGAGCAGGTGCGCGATGTGACCGGCCCCTATCTGGCGCAAAAATGGGCGCAATTGGCAGATCATGAGCTGGTGGGCGAAGCGGTCAGCGTTGGAATGATGGCCAGCCTTGCCATGACGCCTGACAAGGCCGCCCGCGCACCCTTTGCCGCCGATAAGGGCACCGCGGGCCTGCGTTGCCGTGACCGTTGCTTTGCCAACGGGCTGATCATGCGCCATGTCGGCGACCGGATGATCATCGCGCCGCCGATTGTGATCAGCAAGGGCGAGATTGACCAGTTGGTTGAACGCGCATCCATCGCATTGGACGAAACACTGGCCGGTCTGAAACAGGACGGACTGATGACCTGATGACTGCGGCTGGATAGATAAGATAGGGGCGCACTGCATAGATTAGTGCAGTGCGGTCCAGGCTGGGCGCTGGTTTGGCCGTCATCCGCTGCGCTGTGGTTGGCAGTTTGCAGACCAACCCCATGCCGCCGGAGCCTGACTTGTCCTGCCAGCCGGGTTGCCCTGATGCTTGCCTTACATCGTTCAACCAGCAAGCAAGGCTTCCTGCACAGCCTGATCCCATCCGAGATAATACACATCCCCATCCTTGATCACTGGACGGGCCATCAGTTTGGGTTTGGCGGCAAGTTGCGCTTCCAGCTCTGAATGCTTCAGCCAATCGGTCAACCCCCGCCAGTCATTCGTCGTTCGATCCACCAGCCGATCCCCAAACTCCGCAATCAAAACAGCTAATTCTGCCTCGTCCAAAGGCTGGTCCCGAACATCGCGGAAACCGACATCCTTGCCCGCTGCCTCCAGCGCCCCGCGGGCATTCTTGCAAATCGCACAGGTATTCAGTCCGTAGATAATCATGACGCAATCTCCTTTGGCGCTGACCTGCAATTTCCCCCATCGGGGGCTCTAGCGCAAGCTCAACAATCCCACCTCAAAGGTTGGGCGTATTCTGAGTGCCAATATTAATATTCGTGCATCACGCGGAAAGAATAGAGGTTGGTTGGTCGCAGAACCGCGCGACGTATTGCCCAGACACGCCGTGGCATGGTGCCTGAAAGCTTGTGGATGAATTTTAAGCCACCTGTCGCCCTGCATGATTACAGCCACCTTGGCGACAGTTACCGCCAGCGCGAACGCATCAAATGCAAGAAAACCCGCTGGGCTGCAAGGATCGGGAAAATGAACCGGCAAGAGCGGTTGGCGATCATGGATGTTTTGACCTGTGGGGAACCGCAATAAACGATCACGATTTGATGGCACAAGAGTTTTGGGGTCCACATCATGATACTTGCCAAAACTGACTTATGGCGCGCCGTTTTTTAGCTTAGCTTGTTCTCTTGAAACTTGCTCAACATACTTTTGAATTTGCTTCTTTACCGGGCTATCGTTATGGGGCTCCTGAAAGATGTATTCATCCAAATATAATTCATGAAGATCGCGGGCGTTTGACCAAAATCTATCGGGAATTTCGGGAAACCGATCAAATATGTCGAGCAGCCCGTTGATTATGCCGATTAATATTAAAACTCCAGCCGCATAGGACATAACCCTTTTTGTAAGACCAGGCACTACTCGTTCAATAGCCACCACATCATCCTTCGAAAACTCGCCCACCCCAAAAGCTGTCTCGAACATTTCCTTGAGGTTCACCAATTGCTCCACGGAAGCTTTGCTACCCGCGATTAGCCGAACCACATCCTCTCCAAATTCAAACAGCCCTCTGGCAACATTAGCGTCAAGATGTCCACAGAAGATGCAGGTTTCGGTTACATGTCCAATGTAGAAATTGGAGTTGAAGGCCGTGATCGTTTTGGAGGCAAACACGGTGTCACAGGCTGGGCAATGGCATGGTATGCGCGGACCTTTGGATGGCTGCCAGCCAAAGGTGTTTGCTGTAGCAGGGTGACCTTGATCGTTCGAAAATTGCGAACTTGTCTTATCAACTCGGACGGTACTATTTGTTGCACGGATTGGCACCTGAGTATCTTGAAATTTGGTGTTACTTATTTCTACTGTTGAATTTTCAATTTTTATACCAGTTTCGAAGCCTGAAATTGCATTGCAGTCAAGCCTTACGTTGCCGCTGTTTTTGATGAATATCCCTGCAGAACCTGATTTGTTTTCCTTCTTG
>NZ_JBSMEZ010000097.1:0-12147 GCF_056498605.1 Profundibacter sp. | reverse complement strand
ACCTACACCCTTGGCACTGGGTTGCTGGACCCGTGGACCATTGGCGCGACCGCCCTGATCCCCGCGCCAGATGTAACGCCCGCGCAGCTGCCAACCCTGATGGCGGCCCGCAAGGCTAGTATTTTTGCAGCAGCACCAGGTATTTACCGGCAAATGCTAAAGCATGAAATTCCTGACATACCCAGCCTGCGCCACGGGTTATCCGCCGGTGAGAAACTACCCGACAGAGTGCGATCGGGCTGGAACAAAGCAACAAACACCATGATATTTGAGGCCTTCGGCATGTCCGAATGCTCGACCTTTATTTCAGGCAGCCCAAGCCACCCCGCGCCACATGGTGCATCCGGTTATCCGCAGGTCGGACGTCGGGTGGCGATTCTGAACGGTGATGGCCAACCCGCCCCCTATGACACGGCGGGCACACTGGCAATCCACCGTGATGACCCGGGGTTGATGCTGGGTTATCTGAATGCCGATCAGGAAACCGCGGCCAAATTCATCGGCGAGTGGTTTTTGACCGGCGACACCTGCGCGATGGCCGCAGATGGCGCGATCACCTATCTGGGGCGCGATGACGATATGATGAACGCTGGCGGCTTTCGGGTCTCGCCGCTCGAGGTCGAGGCCGCATTGGCCACCCACCCCGATGTTATCGAGATTGCAGTGGTCGAGGTCACTGTAAAGGCCGACACCACGGTGATTGCTGCCTTCTATACCTCGGATATCGAATTAAATGAGGCCGATCTGCTGAACTGTGCAAAAATACAACTGGCACGTTACAAAACTCCACGTATATTCATCCAATTGGGAATCCTACCCAAAGGTGCAAACGGTAAATTATTGCGCCAGAAAATAAAAAAAGCATACGAGGCAAATTCTTGATCAAGCTCGACATTATTTCTGACCCGATTTGCCCGTGGTGCTATATCGGTAAATCCTATCTGGATCGTGCGTTGGCGGCACATCCGGATCATCCATTCACCATTGAATGGCACCCCTACCAGTTGAACCCCGACATGGCTGTCGGCGGTATGGAGCGGCGCGAGTATCTGGAATTGAAATTCGGTGGGCAAGACGGCGCACTCAAGGTTTACGGAGAGATTGCCAAAACGGCCGAGGCTGCTGGTCTGAACATCGACTTTGCCGCGATCAAAACCACACCGAACACCATCAACGCGCACCGCCTGATCCATTGGTCGGGCGTTGAGGGGCGACAGGCCTTTGTTGTGGCCGCCCTGTTCAAAGCCTACTTTGTCGAGGGGCGTGATATTGGCGCGGACGAGGTGCTGTGCAACATCGCTGGCGACAGCGGTATGGACGCGGATATGGTCGAGCGCCTGCTGGCCACCGATGCTGATCTGGAAGACATCCGCGCCCGCGATGCCCATAGCCGCGAAATGGGTGTGCGCGGGGTGCCGACGTTTATTTTGAACAATGAATCCGTGCTGACCGGCGCGCAACCGGCCGATATATGGGGGCAGATCATTGTCGACCTTGCCGCCCAGAGCGGGCCTGAAATCTAATGCTGATTGCGCACCTTCCAGCTGGATATATCCTTGGTCGCGCCACTCGCGCCAAGGGCGCTGTGCTGGGGGTTGTTTTGCTGGCCTCGGTGCTGCCGGATTTTGATATGCTGTGGTTTCATCTGGTGGATGGGGGCCGCGTGCATCACCACCGCTACTGGACCCATGTGCCGGGGTTCTGGCTGATTGTCGCCGCGATCACCCTGCCCGCGGTTGCAATACTGAAACGGCGATGGCTGCCCGCCGCTACGTTATGCTTTGGTGCGATCCTGTTACATTTGCTGCTGGACACGCTGGTTGGCAGCATCATGTGGCAATGGCCGTTCAGCCGTGATTTTTTCCAGCTGACTACCGTTTCTGCAACCCACAGCCACTGGATACTATCCTTTATGTTCCACTGGAGTTTTCTGGTTGAACTGCTGATTTGTGCGGTTGCAATTGTTTTGTATGTAAGGACGCGTAACGAATGAAGACCCCGCAAACACCCCTGAAGAAACCCGAATTTGTTGCGCTGATGGCAATGTCATTTGCGACGATTGCGTTCTCAATTGATGCAATGTTACCAGCCCTGCCCGAGATTGGCGCGGCCCTGACACCGGACGATCTGAACCGTGCGCAACTGATCCTGACCAGCTTTGTTCTGGGCATGGGGCTGGGCACGTTTTTCACTGGTCCCTTATCGGATACATTTGGACGGCGGCGGGTATTGCTGGGCGGATTTGTGGTTTACATGATCGCCTCGGTTCTGGCGATGCTGGCTGGATCGCTGGAAATGGTGCTGGCAGCCCGCGTGCTGCAAGGCATTGGTGCTGCGGGTCCGCGTGTGGTGGCAATGGCGGTGATCCGTGACCGATATGCAGGGCGCCAAATGGCGCAACTGATGTCATTCGTGATGATCGTGTTCACCTTGGTGCCTGCCTTTGCTCCGACCTTGGGGGCGCTAATCATCGCATATGTTGGCTGGCGCGGATTGTTTGGGGCCTTTGTTATCTTCGCCGTGATCAATGGTCTGTGGTTTGGCCTGCGCCAACCCGAAACGCTGGAGGACAGTTCGCGCCGCGCCTTTCGTATTCCTGTGTTGTGGAGCGGACTTGTCGAGGTTTTGTCAAACCGCACGGTACGGGTCACAATCATGGTGCAAACGCTGGTTTTAGGGTCTTTGTTCAGCATGTTGTCCACGACTCAGCAGGTGTTTGATATCACCTTTGATCAAGGGGATAATTTCCCTTTGTGGTTTGGTGGATTGGCTTTGATTTCAGGCACTGCCGGTTTATTGAATGCAACATTGGTGGTCCGGTTGGGCATGCGACTGTTGATCCGCACCACTCTGCTGCTGCAGATCATACTATCGGGTAGCATCGCTGCAATGATGTTATTGGGGCTGATGCCGGACTGGGCCTATTTCGCTTCATTCCTGATCTGGATGAGCTCAATCTTTTTCATGGCCGGAATGACGCTGGGAAATTTGAACGCCATCGCCATGGAGCCAATGGGGCATATGGCCGGAATTGCGGCATCAGTGGTCAGTTCTATCTCGACGGTGCTGGCCGTGGTTATTGCCGCCCCTGTCGGTTATGCCTTTGATGGCACGCCGTTGCCTGTGTTGATCGGTGTATTTAGTTGTGCAGTTTTGGCGCTTGCGTTGATGCAGTTCATCCGGCGAGAACCTGTGCCCGATGTATAAGGGATTCTATGCGCTCCGCGCGGGGATATTTTTAGAACGAAAATGTGCTAAGTTTTCTTCGCTTTTTTCTCCGCAATCACCTTTTGCGCCAGATCACGGGCAATACCGTAGGCGCCTTTGACCTTGTCGACCGCGCGGGTCCAGTCGCGCCGAATGACGATCGTGTTGCCCTTCACTTTGGCCATGCCACGCTCGGCCTCGATGAACTCAACCAGCCCTCGCGGCGAGGCAAATTTGTCATTGTGAAACTGGATCACAGCCCCCTTTGGCCCCGCGTCCAGCCGCGCAATTCCGGCGCGTTTGCACATGCCTTTGATCCGCACCACCAGCAGCAGCGAGTTCACCTCTTTTGGCAGGGTGCCGAAACGGTCGATCAATTCAGCCGCGAACCCCTCCAGCTCGACTTTGGTGTGCAAGGTCGACAGGCGGCGATATAGTCCAAGCCGCACGTCAAGGTCCGGCACGTATTTGTCTGGGATCAACACAGGCACCCCGAGGTTAATCACCGGCGCCCATTTGCCGCCATCTTCGGGCAGGCCGATCTCGCCTGATTTGATCTTGCCAATCGCCTCTTCCAGCATCTGTTGATACAGCTCGTAGCCGACTTCGCGCATCTGGCCGGATTGCTCCTCGCCCAACAGGTTCCCCGCCCCTCGAATGTCCAGATCTTGGCTGGCCAGCGTAAAGCCCGCCCCCAGCGAATCCAGGCTGGCCAGAACCCGCAGGCGCTTTTGTGCAGTGGCGGTGATCGGTGAGCGCGGTTTGGTGGTCATATAGGCATAGGCGCGGGTTTTGGAACGCCCCACCCTGCCCCTGATCTGGTACAGTTGTGACAGGCCGAACATATCGGCGCGGTGCACGATCATGGTGTTGGCCGTTGGAATATCCAAACCGGATTCAACAATCGTTGTGGCCAGCAGCACATCGTATTTACCATCATAAAAGGCGTTCATCCTATCGTCCAGCTCGCCCGCCGCCATCTGGCCATGCGCCACGACGTAACTGACCTCAGGCACGTGATCCTCAAGGAAGGTCTCGATTTCGGGTAAATCCTTGATCCGTGGCACCACATAGAATGACTGGCCCCCACGATAATGTTCGCGCAGCAGCGCCTCGCGTAGTGTTACCCCGTCAAATTCGGACACGTAGGTGCGGATCGCCAGACGGTCAACGGGAGGGGTGCCGATGATGCTAAGGTCGCGCACACCAGACAGCGACATCTGCAAGGTGCGCGGGATTGGTGTGGCGGTCAGGGTCAACACATGCACGTCACTGCGCATTTCCTTCAGGCGCTCCTTGTGGGTGACACCAAAGCGTTGTTCTTCGTCGATCACCAACAGGCCGAGGTTCTGGAACTTGACCGATTTGGCCAGCAGGGCGTGGGTGCCAATGACAATGTCCACCGTGCCGCGCGTCATGCCCTCGCGGGTCAGGTTGGCGTCACGGGTGCTAACAAAACGCGACAGCTGACCAACGCTGATCGGAAAACCACGGAACCGTTCGGAAAATGATTTGAAATGCTGGCGCACCAGCAATGTGGTCGGTGCAATCACCGCGACCTGTTGGCCAGACATCGCGGCCACAAACGCCGCCCGCATCGCCACTTCGGTTTTGCCAAACCCCACATCGCCACAGATAAGACGATCCATCGGATGCCCCGACGCCATATCCGCCAGAACATCCTCGATGGCTGACAACTGATCGTCGGTTTCCTGATACGGAAACCGCGCACAAAAAGCCTCCCAGGCATGGTGCTCGGCCTGCATCACAGTGGCAGTGCGCAAGGCACGTTCAGCCGCCAGCCGGATCAGTTTTTCCGCCACCTCGCGGATACGTTCCTTTAGCCTGGCCTTTTTCGCCTGCCACGCACCGCCGCCCAACCGGTCCAGCAAGCCCTGCTCGTGGCCGAATTTTGACAACAGTTCGATGTTTTCAACCGGCAGGAATAACCGGTCCCCACCCGCATATTCCAGCGCGATACATTCATGCGCCGCCCCCATCGCGGTGATGGTTTCCAACCCTTTGTAAACCCCGACCCC
Organism: Profundibacter sp.; assembly: GCF_056498605.1. Classification (NCBI taxonomy): domain Bacteria; kingdom Pseudomonadati; phylum Pseudomonadota; class Alphaproteobacteria; order Rhodobacterales; family Paracoccaceae; genus Profundibacter; species Profundibacter sp. The sequence continues at coordinate 6,901 of NZ_JBSMEZ010000097.1, read as the reverse complement.
GTGATCGACATGCACGATCAGATCACCCACCGACAGGCTTTGGGTTTCGGTCAGGAAGTTTTCAGCGCGGCGTTTGCGCCGTGGTGCACGGATCAGGCGATCACCCAGAACGTCCTGCTCGGAAATCACCGTAATGCCATTGCCGACGAACCCGTGTTCCAGCGCCCAGACCACCAGATTGATGCCATCTTTAATGCCACGCACATCATTGATTTGGCGCAGGCCGATCTGGCCTTCGTCCTCAAGCAACCCCGTCAGGCGTTCACGCGCCCCTTCGGAGTAGCTGGCAACCACAATTGGCCCATCAGGTTTTTTAACATCAATATGATAGGATAGTTCTTTGAAAAGGTTCACATCTTGCTGTTGTCGTTCCGGCGCAAAATTGCGGCCAATGCGCCCGCCGCCATCTAGCACGCCAACCCCTGTGCTCTGTGGCAAAGGGTTTAGCTGGATCACACGATGCCCCTTGATGGCCCCTGAAAAGCTCGCATCATCCAGATACAACAGGTTCGGTGGACATGGTTTGTAAACCGTATCCATCCGGCTTTTGGCCGACATCGCCTCACGGCGGGTTTCGTATTGATCCTTAATCGCGTCCCAGCGGGCCAGACGTGCAGCAGTGATCTGGTCATCCAGAACAATGCTGGCATCGGGCAGGTAATCAAACAGGGTTTCCAGCTTTTCATGGAAGAACGGCAGCCAATGTTCGGCCCCTTGATGTTTACGCCCCGCACTGATTGCCTCGTATAGTGGGTCGTCCGAGCCCGCCGCGCCAAACTCGATCCGGTAATTCTGCCGGAACCGCGTGATCGCCGCCTCGTCCATGATGATTTCAGATACCGGCGCCAGATCAATGCTGGTCAATTTCTCGGTGGTGCGCTGGGTGGCAGGATCGAAATGGCGCGCCCCATCCAGCACATCGCCAAACAGATCCAGCCGCACAGGGCCGCCCTGCCCGCCAGCCGAAAACGGCGGGAAAATATCAATGATGCCGCCGCGAATGGCAAAATCGCCCGGCTCCATCACGGTTGGGGTGTTGACGAATCCCATGCGGGATAAAAAGCCGCGCAAGGCGTCTTCGTTGATGCGTTCGCCCACCGTGGCCCGAAAGGCGGATTGTTTCAGGGTTTCGCGTGTCGGCACCCGCTGGGTGGCCGCATTCAGCGTGGTCAACAGGATGAACGGGGTTGGCATACCATGCGCCAGCCCCGCCAATGTGGACATGCGCGCGGCCGAGACATCGGCGTTGGGCGAGGTGCGGTCGAACGGCAAGCAATCCCACGACGGGAAGTTTAGCACCACCGCATCGGGAGCATAAAACCGCAGTGCCGCCTGCATCGCCACCAGTCGTTTATCATCGCGGGCAATATGGACCACGGGGTGGTTTGCCTTGGCCAGTTCCTGCGCCAGAATATGCGCATCGAACCCCTCGGGTGCCCCGCCAAGGGTTATGTGATCGGCTTTGGCCATTGTGAAAATACCCTGATGCGATGCTGCCTAATGGCCAAGCGCCCCTATGGCCAGATTTTGATACATTCCAAACATTGCTGTTACGAAAATAGACACCATTCCAATGGCTTGCGTGATGATCCTGTGTTTTTTCATCCGGTTGCGCAGTGCCTCTCCGCTGGCCTGCTCGTCAATGATCAGGCGGGCGGTCGAAAGCGACAGCATGCCAACAATGGTCATCGGAAAGGCCAGTAAAAACAGCGCCTGGGCAAATTCGACCCAGTAGTAAAACCCCAGCACTCCAAGGATGGTCAGGAAAAAGCAGGCAAACCCCAACAGCCACAGCCCTGACACCCGCCCGATATAAAGCAGCCGGTTGGTGTATATCTGCACCAGATTTTCCAGATCAACCTCGGCTTGCCCGCCTTGACGACGCGCCCTTAGCACCATGTCATAGGGCACCCCCAGCACCCAGTGGCTGGTGGTGGACCAGACAACCGCAAGGGCAATCCAATACCAAAGGTTCGAGAATGATCGCATGTCGATCACCTCAAGCACAATTTCATACCATTCCACTGCTGCTCTTCCTCTTAGCTTTGGGTTTCAGCAGAGCTTATCGCCGACCTGCGCCAATTCCTACCCTTGAGATGATGGAAAAACTATGTATCCAGTAGGGAGCAAAAGAGAAAGAGATAAATATGCGCCCGATCCAAGCCGATTTTCCCGCCACTCGCCTGCGTCGCACCCGTCGCACGGCATCGATCCGTGCCTTGTGTCAGGAAAACACCCTATCAGTGAATGATCTGATCTGGCCGATGTTTGTGGTTGAAGGCAATGGTGAGCGTCAGGCGGTGGCCTCGATGCCGGGGGTTGAACGGTTGTCGATTGATCAGCTGGTTGAAGCGGCCGTTGAGGCGCGTGATCTGGGCATTCCGGCGATTTGCATATTCCCCTACACTGATCCGGCCCTGAAAACCGATTGCTGCCGCGAGGCATGGAGTGCGGACAACCTGGCCAACCGCGCGATTGCTGCGGTGAAATCGGCGGTGCCCGAAGTAGCGGTGATGACCGACATCGCGCTGGATCCATATAATGCGCAAGGCCACGATGGCATTGTGCAGGACGGGGTGATCCTGAACGATGAAACCAACGAGGTTTTGGTGAAAATGGCGCTAACGCAAGCGACGGCAGGCGCCGACATCTTGGGGCCGAGCGATATGATGGACGGGCGGATTGGCCTGATGCGCGCCGCACTTGAGGCCGAGGGGCACAAGGATGTGTCGATCCTGTCCTATTCCGCCAAATACGCCAGCGCGTTTTACGGCCCGTTCCGCGATGCGGTCGGGGCGGCAGGGGCGTTGAAGGGCGACAAAAAAACCTACCAGATGAATCCAGCCAATTCAAATGAGGCCATGCGGCTGGTGGCACGCGATCTGTCCGAGGGTGCGGATATGGTGATGGTCAAACCCGGAATGGCCTATCTGGACATTTGCCACCGTGTGAAAACCGAGTTTGGGGTGCCGACATTCGCCTATCAGGTGTCGGGCGAATACGCGATGATCCAGGCTGCGGCAGGCAATGGCTGGATTGATGGCGATGCGGTGATGATGGAGAGCCTGATGGCATTCCGGCGCGCCGGTTGTGACGGGGTGCTGACCTATTTCGCCCCGCGGGTGGCACGGGCGTTGAACGGCTAACGTCCACACACCCGATTACGCGCAAAGAATTGCCCAATCACACAACAATAGATGACACCCCTGCCCTGATCCCCTATAGTCCCTATAAGATCGACCAAAAAGGTCGGCTTATGTCAGGCAGACACAGGCATACAGGCACAAACATAAGGGGTTTTCCCATGAGCAGATTTCCACACACACTGTCACGGCGGCTATTCGTCGCTGGCGCTATGGCCAGCACCACAGCCGCATGTGGCAACGGCATCGGTGGCAGCGGTGCCGCCAAGATCGACGCCCGCGTTGATTCAACCCTCAGCACTATGCACAACCGGTATCCGGCCACGCTGGATTTGAAAAACAAATCCGTCGGTATGCTGGTGATGCCGCTGATCACCAAGGCCGGTTTCGGTATCGGTGGCGCGTTCGGGCGCGGGGCGTTGCGGGTCAATGACACCACGGTTGATTATTATTCATCAGCGGCGGCCAGCATCGGTTTGCAAATCGGGGCACAACAGTTTTCACATGTGCTCTATTTCATGACGCAAGAGGCCTTGAGTGATTTCCGCAGTTCTGCAGGTTGGGCCGCAGGCGCCGATCTGGAATATGCGGTGAATGACAAAGGCGGCAATGTTTCGGCGGAAACCACCACAGCGCTGGCACCGGTGATTGCGGTGATCTTTGGTCAGGCCGGTTTGATTGTCGGAGCGACGCTGGAAGGCACGAAATATACGCGGATTATTCCATAGTCAGATGCAATGTGTCTTTGGTTGGCAGCTTTGGATTCTCCCCTGCCAACCGTGGCAAAATAATAGAACCACTATTCCGGAATAGTGGTTCTATTAACAATTGGGTATTTGCCTGATATTCCATAGCGTTATGGGCTGAACTTAATTAAGTGTCCGCGCGAAAAAAATCCGACGTTTTTTTCACCCCATCGCCCGCAACCGCTTGAGCAGGCTTGAGGTGTCCCACCTAGCCCCGCCCAGTTTCTGCACATCCTTATAGAACTGATCCACCAGCGCCGTAACTGGCAGGCTCGCGCCGTTCTCGTCTGCCGTATCCAGACAAATCCCCAGATCCTTGCGCATCCAGTCTACGGCAAACCCGTGCTCGAACTCACCATCAATCATGGTCTCGTAGCGGTTCATCATTTGCCAGCTGCCCGCCGCCCCGCCACCGATCACATCAATAACGGCGCGCCCGTCCAATCCGGCCTTCTCGGCAAAATGCAGCCCCTCGGCCAACCCCTGCACCAATCCGGCAATGCAAATCTGGTTCACCATCTTGGTCAATTGCCCAGCCCCGCTGTCGCCCAACCGTTTGCAGGTGCGCGCATAGGCGTCGATCACTGGTTCCGCCCGCGCGTATGCATCGGCATCACCACCACACATCACCGATAAAATACCGTTTTGGGCCCCCGCCTGCCCACCTGAAATCGGCGCGTCAATGAAACTCAGGCCTGCGTCATCGGCAACCGCCGATAATTCGCGCGTCACCTTGGCCGATACTGTCGTGTGGTCAACGAACACAGCGTCCGCTTCCATGCTGCCAAACGCACCGTCCGTTCCAACACAAACGGCGCGCAAATCATCGTCATTGCCGACGCAAGACATCACAAATTCGCACCCCTGCGCCGCCTCGCGGGGTGTCGCGGCAAAGCGCCCCTTGTGCTCAGCCGCCCAAGCCTCGGCCTTGGCAACAGTGCGATTGTAAACGCAAACCTCGTGACCCGCAGAGGCCAGATGCCCCGCCATTGGATACCCCATGACCCCGAGGCCCAGAAATGCGACTTTTGCCATTGTTTTCATCCCTTTGATTGTCATGCATGCGTTCACCCTGTATTGAACCCCGCAAAGGGCTGCGTCAAGAACGGGATATTTACATGGCAAAAGCATTTCGTTGGTTAACACGCATATTTGTCGGGCTGTTTGCACTGGCCTTGCTGGCCGGTTTTCTGGTCTATTACCTCGCCTCGCGATCCTTGATAGATTACGATGCAACGTATCAGGTGACGGGCATCAACAGCACGGTTGAAATTGTGCGCGACAATGCCGGTGTGCCGCATATCTTCGCAACCACGGATGATGACGTGTTCTACGCACTTGGGTATGCCCACGCACAAGACCGTTTGTGGCAAATGACCATGCTGCGGCGCACGGCGCAGGGGCGTTTGTCGGAACAATTTGGCCCCCGCACTCTTGAAATTGATAAACTGATGCGGCGGCTGGATATCTATAACCTGTCGGTCTCCTCGCTCAAGGCGCAGGATCCGCAAACCTTGGCAGCGCTCGAGGCCTATTCCAAAGGGGTGAACGCATGGTTGACCCAGATTAACAAAGGCGCACTGGGCCGCGGTGCGCCGGAATTCTTCCTGTTCAGCAACCAGATTTCACCGTGGCAACCGGCAGATTCGATTGCCATTATCAAACTGATGGCGTTGCAAATGTCACCGCATCTGGAACAGGAAGTTTTGCGCGCGCAAACCTCGTTAATCTTGTCCGAGGACCGGTTGCGTGACATCCTGCCAGACGCCCCGGGGGCCGCCATTGCCGCCCTGCCAAAATACGCCAGTCTGTTTCCGACTGCCCCCCGTTATGCGGCCGCCGCGCCGACTGTGCCAGACCCGTTATCACCGTTCAAACCACGCGCCTTTGCGGGGGCTTCGAACGCATGGGCGGCGGCCCCCTCACGTTCGGCTGCCGGTGGTACTTTGCTGGCCAATGACCCGCATCTGGGGTTCTCCGCCCCCTCTATTTGGTATCTGGCCCGTCTAGAACTGGATCAGGGTGGCATCATTGGGGGCACCATACCCGGTGTGCCTGCGGTTTTGACGGGGCGCAGTGACTATCTGGGATGGGGGCTGACCTCGGCCTATGTCGATGATCAAGATGTGTATATCGAGAAACTGAACCCTACCAATCCGGATGAATACAAAACCGCAACAGGGTTCAAACCGTTTATAACGCGGGATTCGATCATCCGGATCAAGGATCAGGCGCCGATAACCATCAAACTACAATGGAGTGATAATGGCCCTGTGCTGCCAGGCAGCCACTATGATCTGGCCAGCATCACGCCGGCAGGTCATGTGACCACCGTGGCCTGGACCGTGCTTAGCCCTGCCGACACATCTATTTCGGCGGTGCTTGGATTGATGCGGTCGCGCTCGATCAAGCAGGCCATCAGTGCTGCCGAGGGCTACCTTGCTCCGGCGATGAACCTGATCTTGGCAGATGGCGACAGTATTGCGATGAAAACCATCGGGGCGATCCCGAAGCGCAGCGAAAACCACCAGACGATGGGGCGCATCCCGTCGCAGGGCTGGCTGGTGGAAAACCACTGGCAGGGTCGCGCCGATTATAGCGACAATCCCGAATTCATCAATCCGGTCGGTGGTATCATCGGCAACACCAACAACAAGATGATAGACCGCCCTTTCCCGCGCAACGTCAGTTTCGTGTGGGGTGACACACAGCGTATCTTGCGCTGGCAACGCTTGATGCAAAGCCGCGAGGTCCACACCCGCGAAAGTTTCATCGAGGCACAGCTGGACACCGTTAGTTACACCGCGCGCGCCCTGCTGCCACTGATCGCGGCCAACCTGTGGTTCACTGGCGAAGCCGCCGCCGAGGGCACGCCCGAGCACCAGCGCCAGCAAGCCTTGGATATGTTGGCAAACTGGAACGGCGAGATGAACGAACACCTGCCCGAACCGCTGATTTACGCTGCATGGTTACGGGCCCTGCAAAACCGGTTGATCAAGGACGAGATGGGGC
>NZ_JBSMEZ010000096.1:0-20468 GCF_056498605.1 Profundibacter sp. | reverse complement strand
GCCGTGGAACCGCACGCATACATCTCCGGCATCCTTACTGCCATCGTCAACGGGCACAAACAAAGTGACATTGAAGACCTGCTACCGTGGAATTTTAAGGCTTAGGTGGGAACGGGGCACCGCTTACGGAAAATCGCGAAAGTTACGCCATAGCGTAAATTTCGGCGTGCTTAAAAATACAGCGTGCCCCCAAGCAAGGCTTTACGGCTGCGGCATGCATCTGTTCTAGGAAAGCCTATCTTCGGAACAACTCAATATACTCGCTGAATACGAATAACCGGTTCCGGCGTTGACCGGTGATTTCCGACAAGACGCCATGGTCAACCATGTCTGTTATGAGTGCGGATGCTGTGTTGGTGGTGGCTCCTATAATTTCGGCAGCCATATTCACATCGACAACCGGACGCGCATAGAGGTGGCGCATCAATGCCTGTGCATTATCCTGTCGGCGCGCGCTGAAACGTGGCAGAACATCTCGCTCGATCCGCTCCTTGATTGCCAGAATGGAGCGGAATACATCGGCTGATGTGCGTGCGGTTTCCTCGACGCCGTGGAGGAAGAACACGAGCCACTCCCGCAAATGGTTGCCCTGGCGTACCGCCATCAGGTGATCGACATACGCTGTCTTGTTTCGTTCAAAATAGTCCGACAAATATAACGCAGGCCGCACCAACAACCCCTCTGACGCCAGATAGAGCGATATCAACAACCGCCCCAACCGCCCATTTCCATCCAGAAACGGGTGAATCGTCTCAAATTGGTAATGCCCAATGGCAATTCGCACCAACGGATGCGCAAACAAGTTGTCGGCATGCAGAAACGCCTCAAGATCGCTCATCAGATCCGGCACATGATCGTGATGTGGCGGCACGAACACTGCGTTTTTCAGGCTGACCCCGATCCAGTTCTGGCTGGTTCGAAATTGGCCTGGCAATTTCTGCTCGCCACGTACATCCGACATCAGGATCTCATGCGTTTGGCGCAACAAACGGTTCGACAGGGGCAGCTCGTCTAACGCATCAATCGCAAAGTTGATCGCGTTAATATAGTTTTGCACCTCGGCCCAGTCGTCCCGCGCTTCAGGGTTCAGGTCGTCGGCATCCTTGAACGCATCCTCGATGTTGGTTTGCGTTCCTTCGATCCGACTGGACTGGGTGGCCTCCTTAGCCACATACATGCGGATGAAGAACTCGATATCAGGGATCAACTGCGCAAAGGCGTTCAGTTCGCCCAAGGCACGATCCGCTCGACCCAAGAGCTCGGACAGCTCAGGATCAGCCACTCCCCATTCATGACAAATGGGTTCCGGCAGAAAAGCCTGATATTCATACCGGTTCTCAAGTTGTCCAGATTTGAACTCTGCGATATCCATATCTCAAAAGCCGCTCTCTTTTCTGCGTTACTCGAAGTCTTATCTCAGTTTCTGACATAGTCGCAACCACTATCTCAGAAACATGGTTGATTATAGAGATAACAAATGTCCTATCTCAAATTGCGTGGTTGTTTTCGTCCCGACAGACAGCGAAGACCGAAAATCCTGCTTTGCGCCAAAACTGTCATGCTTCCAGCCCTGCCGCTCGGGCCTGCTCTAACGTCACGAGCTTTGAGACGATCAAATCTTCGAGCTGGCGATTGGTGATATGGCGGCACAGGGGATGGCGCTCATGTATCCAGCTGGCGAGGCTGGCACGAACTTTGACTTCGGCCTCCTGCGCTTTCTCGCGATCGGCTAAAATTTGAACCAGTCCCTTTTCCCAACGCCGCGATTTGAACCAGTTGTCCGAAAAACAGACCTTGCCGCGCGTATAACCTGCAGTTTCTGAGGCATAAGTTTTGACTGCCGCCAACAGGTTCTCAGGCGCGATGCCTTCTCCGACCGCCGTTGAAATCTGGCGCAAACAGGTTCGACGGTCTCGGATCCTGTCTTCGGGATAGGCTGCCAAAATCTTCTCTGCATCAAAATCTTCAACCTCTTCCTCCGCCGCCTCGCGCTTGCGCGTAGGTGGTTTATGGATGGTTTTAGGATGGTTTGGGGTCCATGGTGGACCCCGTACCCCGTCCACCATGGACCCCGTGCCGGGTTCACTCTGGACGGGGTCCACTGTGACCCCCGTCTGGATATCGGGTTCAGCAGTGGATTCTAACTGAGAGATCCTAGCCAAAACAATGCGATAAATGACAGTGTAGCCATTCTGGCAGCGCCGTTGCCCTGTCTCGACCAGAATACCCTCTCGAAGAAAATCATTGATGGTGCGCTTCACCGTGCTTTCACCAAGTTCAGTATGGCGCTGAATCGTGCCCTTAGAGCACCAGATTCCTGAGCCGTCGTCGCTCGCCTTATCAGCTAAGAACATGATGATCTGCTTGCGCGCAGCGCTGCCAAAACGGCGCTCGGCGCATTCATTCGCGATACGCCAACTCATTGGTTCACCTCTGAAACCAAGACCAAGGAAATAACAAATACGGCAATTGCGATGTTGCCTGTGATTGTGCTAATATTACTCGAAAGCTTACTGGCTTTTTCTAACAGGCCCCGGATCACAGTTACCGCTGTGACGGGGCCTTTTTCATTTTGAAAAGGCAAAACCCCGTTTGAAACTTTCGCCTTTCGTTCTCGATTTGTCAGGGGGTGTTTTGAAACCCTAAGAGATTGAAACCTCTCAATACCCTTCCGGATTGCAAATCCGTGTAGACCAGTTCGACTCTGGTACTCGCCTCCACTACCCTCCTTGAATGAATTATCCAGTAGACCTTTGTGCCATTCCGCGGGCATAAACAGGAAAACTGACGAGGCACCTGTTATGAAAATCGCAAACCGCATCATTTCCTCCGACCAGCCGCCGCTGGTGATCGCTGAAATCGGCATCAATCATGGTGGCAGCCTGACGGTGGCCAAGGAAATGGCGCGTCTGGCCGCAGCATCCGGTTGCGAGATGGTCAAGCACCAGACCCATATCGTGGCGGACGAAATGACCGATGAGGCCAAATCGATCTTCCCGCCCAACGCCGATGTGTCGATCTGGGAGGTGATGGAGCGATGTGCGCTGTCCAAAGACGATGAAATCGCCCTGAAGGATTACATCGAATCTCTCGGTATGATCTTTATCTCGACGCCGTTCTCGCGCGCCGCTGCCGATTTCCTGAACGACATCGGCGTGCCCGCCTTCAAGATCGGCTCGGGCGAGGCGGATAACCTGCCGCTGATCCGTCACATCGCTGCCTTTGGCAAACCAGTAATCATGTCCACGGGGATGCAGACGATTGAAACCATGCGCGCCTCGGTGCAAATCCTTGAAGATGCAGGCATTGAATACGCGCTGCTGGAATGCACCAACCTGTATCCGTCACCGCCTGAAATCGTCTCACTCAAGGGCGTCACCGACCTTAAGACCGCCTTCCCGAACGCCGTTGTCGGGTTTTCCGACCACTCTATCGGGCCGGAAATGGCGCTAGCCTCGGTCGCGCTGGGGGCCTGCATTCTGGAACGCCACTACACCGACACCCGCTATCGCATCGGTCCCGACATCATCTGCTCGATGGACCCCGCCGAATTACGCCTGTTGATTGACCGCTCGCGCGAAATCCACACTGCCCTGCACAACGACAAACAGCGCACCGGCCCCGAAGAAGACGTCTATGCCTTTGCCCGTGCATCCGTAGTCGCCGACCGCGACCTGCCCGCAGGCCACGTAATAACCGAGGCCGACATCTGGGCGCGCCGCCCCGGATCGGGCGACATTGCGGGGTATGATTTTGACAAGGTGGTTGGCAAAACCCTGACCCATGCGGTAAAATTCAACCAACAACTAAAGTGGGCCAACTTTAACGCCTAACCCTATCCAGTAAACGGACCCCTATGAGCAAATCCATCCTCTTTGTCACCGGAACCCGCGCCGATTTTGGCAAGCTGGAGCCATTGGCGTTGGCCGCCCGTGACGCGGGTTTCAACGTCAGCTTTTTTGTCACTGGCATGCATATGATGCAGCGTTATGGCATGACCAAAATCGAAGTGCATCGGATGGACAGCATTGCGGTGCATGAATTCGAAAACCAACACGAGGATGACCCGCAAGATATGGTGCTGGCCAACACCATCACCGGTTTTTCCGCCTTTGTCAGGGACCATACCCCCGATCTGGTGATCGTGCATGGCGACCGCGTCGAAGCACTCGCCTGCGCACTGGTTTGCGCCACCAATTACGTGCGCTGCGCCCATATTGAAGGCGGCGAAGTCTCCGGCACGATTGACGAAATTTTCCGCCATTGTAACACCAAACTGTCATCGGATCATTTCGTCAGTTCCGAGACCGCCAAATCCCGCGTCATGGCCTTGGGCGAAAAGCCGGGTAGCATCTCGGTGATCGGTTCGCCGGAACTGGACACCCACGCCGCCCCGTCAGGCGTGACCATTGACGAGGTGCGCGACTATTACGGCATCGGCTTTGATGATTACGCCATCGTCACCTTCCACCCCGTCACCAGTGAACAGAATACAATTGGCGCACAGGCCCGTGCGCTGTTTGACCGTCTGGAAACCTCAAAGCGCAATTTCGTGGTGATCCTGCCCAACAATGACCCCGGATCGAACGACATCATGGCGGTGATCAATGCCCTGCCGACTGACCGCTTTCGCATTCTACCCTCGATGCGGTTCGCCTATTTTTCCGAACTGCTGAAAAACGCGGCCGCCCATATCGGCAACTCCAGCGTTGGCGTGCGCGAAGCCCCGTTTATCGGCTTGCCCAGCCTTGACATCGGCACGCGGCAGAACAAACGATCAGACGCCAAATCCATCACCAGTTGCAGTGCCTTTGATGGCGACCGGATTGATGCATTTCTGACGGATCATTGGGGCAAACGGCTCCCCTCCGACAGCGGCTTTGGCGCGGGCAGTTCGGCCACGCGGTTTATCACAGTTCTGAATGATCCCGACTTCTGGTCCCGCCCTTTACAAAAAGAGTTTCAGGACCTTGGCTAAGCCTCCCAAATCTGCGCTGTTGTGGGCCTATCTGAAACTCAGCCCTTTGATCCGGCTGTTTGCCCGTCGCCATCTGGAACGGCGCATCGTTCGCGGTAAGGAAAACGCGGCCCGCTATCGTGAAAAGATGGGGCTAACCGAAATACCCCGCCCTGATGGACCGCTAATCTGGATGCACGCCGTTGGGGTTGGCGAAGTGCTGGCTCTGCCCGCCTTGATCCGCGAGATGCAGCGCCTTGATCCGGCGCTTAACGTCTTGCTGACCTCCTCGGCCCGCACCTCGGCACAGGCGATTGAACATAACCTGCCGCCAAACACCATTCATCAGTTCCTGCCGCTCGACAGCCCGCATTATGTGAAACGCTTTCTGGATCACTGGCAGCCGCAACTATCGGTCTGGGCCGAGCGCGACATCTGGCCCGCATTCCTGACCGAAATCGAGCGTCGGGACATCCCGATAGCCCTGATCAACGGCCGGATGGACGCACAATCGGCGGCGTCCAAACAACGGGCACGCCAGTTCTTTGCCGCCCTCTATGCCAAATTCCGTTTTATCGAGGTGCAGGATGACGAAAGCGCTGCAGGCTTTGCCAGCCTTGGCGTTCCCGCCGATAAAACCCGCATCACCGGCACCCTGAAGGCAGGGGCTGATGCGCTTGCCGACCTGCCCGAAAAACGCGCCCGCATGGAGGCCGCACTGGACGCTCGCCCCGTTTGGCTCGCCGCATCAACCCACCCCGAAGATGAAATCGTGGCTTTCAAAGCCCACAAGCAGCTGTTGGAAACCGCGCCCGACACTTGCCTGATCATCGCGCCCCGCATTCCCGACCGCGCCAAACGCATCCTGAAACACGCGCAGGACCAAGGGTTTAAGGCGGCAATCATTCAGGACGACACGACCGATTTATCCGGCATCCAGGTCGCCATTACTGACCGGATCGGCGAAATGGGCCTGTGGTATCGGCTGGCCGATCGCTGCCTCGTTGGTGGGTCGTTCAGTGATGTGAATGGCCATAACCCGTACGAGCCCACCCGCCTGAATTGCGCCATCGCCCACGGGCCGAATGTGCAGAACTTTGCCGCGGATTACGCGGGTTTTCATTCAGCAAACAGTGCATGGCGAGTGCAAGACGCGGATGAGTTGGTGGCCGCATTGATGAACCCTGACCTGTTGGAAATGCGACCTGCTGCTGCAAATGTTGCCGCGCAGGGCAAACAGGCATTGGCCCAAACCGCACAAAGGCTTGTGGCGCTGCTTTGAAGCAGTCTAAATACGCATAACCAACAAGGGACAGAACGTGGGCAATCCGCAACCACAAACAGCAGCAGGTTTTCGTCTGAAAATGCTCGCCTATCAGGCAGCATGGTGGCTGGGCCTGCCACTGGCGCTGGCCTATCTGTTCTGGCGCTCGCGCAAAGACGCTGATTACCGCCGGTTTTTACGTGAACGCTTTGGCTTTGGGCCGACATTGCGCGGGGCCGTCTGGGTGCATGCGGTATCCTTGGGGGAAATGCGATCTGCCGAACCACTGGTGCGGGCGTTACTGGCGCGGGGCGAGGTCATCGTCACCACCCACGCCACCCCCGCTGGCCGCCGTGCCGCGCAAAAACTGTTCCCGCAGGAAATTGCCGATGGGCGCGTGGTGGTGCGGTATGTTCCCATTGAACTTGCCGCCGCATTCCGCCGTTTCTTGCGTCATTGCCAGCCCAAACTGGCGCTGGTGATGGAGATCGAACTGTGGCCAGTGATGATCCTGCAGGCCAAGCGCGCAGGCGTTCCACTATTCCTGTGCAATTCGCAATATCCCGAAAAAAGCTACGTGCGCGATGCGGCAGGCACCAATCTTCGGGCACAAATCCTGCACCATGTGACGGGCGTATTGGCCAAATCAAAAACCCACGCCGACAAGTTTCAATCGCTGGGAGCGCCAAGCATCCACATCACCGGCGAATTACGGTTCGAGCAGGACATCCCCGCCGAACAGATCAGCGCCGCAAACACCCTGCGCCCGCTATTGGGCGACCGCCCCGTCATCACCGTGGCCAGCGTTGTGGCGGGTGAGGCCGCGCTATACCTGCAAACCTATCAGGCGCTGATTGCCAAAGCCTATGCCGAGCACCGCCCCCGCCCGTTCTTTATCCATGTCACCCGTGCGCCTGAACGGTTCACAACCGATTATAAAATCCTGACGGACGCCGGATTAACCACCTTGCGCCGCTCGCAAGCCTTGGATGATAACCTTGCGCCCATCCCGAACGTCGACTGGCAATCGGCCGATGTTCTGGTCGGGGACAGCCTTGGGGAAATGAATTTCTTTCAATCCCTCGCCGATATCGTTTCAGTGAGTGGCTCGTTCAGCCCGCAAGGCTCGCACAACATTTGCGAGCCCATCGCGTTGGGCAAACCCGTGATCAATGGACCGGTGATCTGGCCGATTGAATATCCGGCGGTCGAAGCCATCAACGAGGGGGCGCTATATTTGGTCCAAACCCCCGAAGAACTGGCCGAGGCGATGGACACCCTGCTAGCAAACCCCGCCGAATTGCGCACACGCCAACAAGCCGCCCAAGCCTTCCTTGCGAAATATTCCGGCGCGGTGGATAAGACGTTAGCGGCGATCGATGCCGCATTAACAAACGATGGGGCAACATGACATTTCTGGTGATCGGATCCGGCGCAATCGGCCAGCGCCATGCAGCCAACCTCGCGGCGCTTGGCGAAACTGCCGAACTGGTCTCGTGGCGCAGCGAAGGTCTGGCGGGGGTCGAGGCCAAGCTGGCGACAAACAGCTATGAAGCCGCGTTCATCTGCACCGCCACGCAAATCCGCCTGCCAGTAATTCAACTGCTGGCCAACGCAAACACCCCCTTTTACGTCGAGAAACCACTAGCCTACGCGCAATCCGACCTGACCGCGATCACCGATACCCTCGGTGATCTGGCGAACCGTTGTTTCGTCGGGCTGATGATGCGCTACCACCCCGCCCTGCGGTTCCTGCATGACCAGGGCCTGAACACCACTTACCGCTTCCACTTCGAAATCGGCCATGACGTGCATCAATGGCGCCAGAACTGGCGCTTTGCCGACAGCTACGCCGCCAATCCTGACGGTGGCGGCGTGTTGCTGGACCTGTGCCATGAACTCGACATGGCACATTGTCTGTTCCCGACGGCTACGCTTGGCACGGTGAATTCACTGTCCCACGCTGGCCACCCGCAGGTCGATTTCGCCAGCATGATCACCCTGCAAAGCGACCACGTTCAGGGCAGCGTTTCGATGGATTACATATCCCCCGTCAGCCACCGCAATATCGCGCTGCGCGGGGCCGACACCTGTTATGATTTCGATATGGCCGCGAACCGGTTCAGCCAACGGGATGGCAAAACCGAAGTGCTGCACGACCTGACCATTGACCGTCAGGTGATGTTTCAAAACACCATGACCGATTTCCTGCGCCTGATCCGTGGCAAGCGGCCCCAAAACCCCTTGGCCCCGATCCTTAGCGAAACACTGGCAAGTTCGGCGCTGATCTGTCAGGCCTATGAAATGCGCAATTTCACCGGAAAGATCGGAGCCACAGCATGATCATCGGCCACATCGGCGTTCGCGCAGGCAGCAAAGGCGTTCCGGGTAAAAACTTCCGCGATCTGCACGGCAAACCACTGCTGCAATGGAGCCTTGATCAACTGCTGCAACACCCCGAAATCGACCATGTGATCCTGTCGACCGACGGGCAGGACATGCTGGATTTTGCTATTGAACGCGGGGCGCTCGACATCGGCTTGCGCCCCGACCATCTGGCCACTGATGGCGCTGGCAAATGGGACGTCTGGGTGCACGCACTTGAGCAAGCTACCAAACAGGTCGGCGACCCCGTAGCCTTCGTCGATCTGGACGCAACATCGCCGTTGCGCGAAATGGGCGACATCACCCGCGCACTAAAACTGTTTCGGGATCAAAAACCCGACATGGTGATGTCCGTCTGCGAAGCTCGCAAAAACCCTTATTTCAATCTGGTTGAACCCGATGAAACCGGCGCTTTGCATGTGTCTAAACCCCTGTCTGGCGGCGTGGTCGCACGGCAACAAGCGCCTGTAGTGTATGAGCATGCCGCCTCCACCTACGTGCTCGACCCCGCGTATTTACGATCCGCCAAAAGCATCTTTGAGGGCCGCGTGATCCCTTACGAAATGCCGCCGGAACGCTGCATCGACATTGATGCGGAATTTGATTTTAAACTTGTTGAATGGATGATGGGAAGGCAGTTAAACACATGACACAGCTTAACGAAAAGACAGTCTTTATCACGGGGGCTGGTGGTGTTCTGGGCAGCACCTACATTCGCCGGATGCTGGATGAGGGCGCAACCATTGTCGCCACAGAATTGCCAGGTGCACGGTATGAAACCTTGCAGGAAAATCACGGGGATAACCCCGATTTCCACCTCTTTGAAATGGACGTTAGTAATGAGGCGCAGGTGATCGAGACCTTCGACACCGTGCTGGCGGCAGGCCACAAACCCAACGTGGTTCTGAACAACGCTGCCATTACAGGCGAAATGCTGATGGGGGCTGGTAAAAGCTTCCCGTCCTTTGCCGATACCGAGCTTAAGGACTGGGAAAAGACCCTAGACGTCAACCTGACCGGCTGTTTTCTGGTCGCCCGCGAAATGGATCGCAAAATCGTTGGCAACTGGCCCACCAAACTGATCAACGTGGCCTCGATGTATGCCCTGACCGCCCCGCACCACGACATTTACGACGGCATGCCGTTCAAAAACTTTAGCGCCTATTCGACCACCAAGGCAGGCATCCACGGACTGACCCTGTGGCTGGCCAGCAGTTGGCGCAAACGTCAGGCGACGGTGAATTCAATTTCACCAGGGGCCGTGTTCAACGCCCATAGTGACGAGTTCCAGAAACGTGTGTCGAACCTGATCATGGCGGATCGCATGGCCGAGCCCGATGAGATTGCAGATGTAATGCTGTTTTTGTGCTCAAAGGCGTCCGATTATATGACGGGTCAGATGGTCAATGTGGATGGCGGTTATTCCGCTTGGTAGGCATTGTAGGCCTACAATCTTCTTCGTGACCTTCCCTGCCCATAAAGATACTGAAGGCAAAATCACATAAAAGGTGCCCTATGTTCTCAGTTGATGATCTAAAAGCCGCCCAAGCGGTGGTTTACAGCCAGATGTTGCCCACCCCGCAAATCCATTGGCCGCAATTATCCGTACGCACAGGGGCCGAAGTGATCGTGAAACACGAAAACCACGCGCCCACCGGCGCCTTCAAGGTGCGCGGCGGCATTACATTCATCGACTGGCTAAAACGCGAGCATCCAGACGCGCGTGGCATCATCACCGCAACCCGCGGCAACCACGGCCAATCACAGGCGCGCGCCGCCACTGCCGCAGGTCTCACGGCGAAAATCTACGTGCCGCGCGGTAATTCGGTGGAAAAAAACGCAGCCATGCGCGCCTATGGTGGCGAAGTCATTGAACACGGTGATGATTTTGACGAGGCCAAGGCCGAAGCCATACGTGTCGCCGAAGCGCAAGGCCTGTTCGTGGTGCCGCCGTTCCATAAGGAGCTGTTGCGCGGGGTTTCGACCTACGGGTTTGAACTGCTAACCGCCCACCCCGATCTGGACACCATCTATGTCGCCATCGGTTGTGGGTCCGGCATTTGCGGCACCATCACGGCGCGCAACGCGCTGGGGCTGGATACCAAAATCGTCGGCGTTGTATCCGAAAACGCCCAGACCGCAAAACTGTCGGTCGAGGCGGGCCACATGGTCGAAACCAACTCGGCCACTACATTCGCCGATGGCATGGCCGTGCGCATTCCAGTGCAGTCAGCTTATGACATCTATGCCACGGGAGCTGACCGGGTCATCGCGGTATCCGACGATGAAGTCGCCGATGCCATCCGCGCCTATTACACCGACATCCACAATCTGGCCGAGGGGGCCGGTGCCGCCCCGTTGGCCGGACTGATGCAAGAACAGGGCCGGATGCAGGGTAGGAAAGTTGGCGTCATTCTGGGCGGTGGCAACATTGATACCGGCTGGTTTGCCAAGGTGCTGATGGGCCAAACCCCGACGCTATAGGGCAGTTTTTGGCCTAGAACTGGCCTGATACAGGCAATATACCACAAAATATGGTAAAAATGCCGTGTAATGCTTTCAAATTGAATAAAACCTGCCTATTTTAATAAGTAGACAAGCAAAACACGCTAATAAAAGCGGGTAACAGGTATTAAACGGCGGCGAACAGACGTGACAGTAGTCAAAACCAAACACAAGCCACAGCGGCTCGATGTGTCTCATAAACACGATGTGCGCACCCAGTTCGGGGCGCTGTGTTACCGTATTCATGACGGCAAGGTGCAAATCCTGTTGGTAACCAGCCGTGGCACGGGGCGCTGGATTATTCCAAAGGGCTGGCCGATGGATGGCGAAACCCCTGCCGGTGCCGCCGCGACCGAAGCGTTCGAGGAAGCCGGTGTCGAGGGCAAGCCGTCGGACACTTGTCTAGGCATCTATTCCTACACCAAAACCATTCCCAAAGGCGACAACCTGCCAATCGTAGTTGCGGTATTTCCGTTCAAGGTAAAGCGCATGCTGAAAGATTTCCCCGAGGCAGGGCAGCGTAAACGCAAATGGTTCAGCCTGAAAAAAGCGGCGGCCATTATCAGCGAGCCGGAACTTGGCCCGTTGATCCGTGCTTTTGACGTTAAACGCCTGAAACGCTGATTTCTATCAGTTGCAATCAAACGGTAACTGTTTACCTTTGATGCGATAGACAAAGGGCCATGCAGATGATCTCGTATACACTGAAATGCGAAAATGATCACAGCTTTGACAGCTGGTTCCAGTCCGGTGCTGCCTTTGACAAACTACACATTGCGGGCATGATCGCCTGCCCGACTTGCGATAGCACATCCGTAGAAAAGGCCATTATGGCCCCGCGTGTGCGCCCAGCCCGCAAAGCCGCCAGCGCCCCCGACGCGCAACCACTTTCGAGCCCTGATACCGACGAGCAACGCGCCATCGCCGAGATGAAATCCAAGATCGAGGCCAATTCCGAATATGTTGGCATGGAATTTGCCAAACAGGCCCGCGACATCCACAACGGCGACGCAGTTGATCGCCCGATTTACGGCGAGGCCGCCCCTGAAGAAGCGATAAAACTACTGGAAGACGGCGTGCCCGTGGCCCCGCTGCCCTTCACCCCCACCCGCAAGACCAACTAACCCAGCCAGGGAAAATACCTCAATTTTGAAATAAACCTGCCCGTTTTCCGCCCCATTGTCCTCATATTAGAGACAAATGATATGGACGAATAAGTGGGCGTAACAATGGACGTGATTTTTCAAACTCGGTTTTCTTTCTTCGGTATTTCTGGCTGGCAATCTGCCATCAGCCGAAGCGAAGAGTTGTTGTTCGATCCTGAGCGGTTGAACAAACGCTTTGCCCTATTTGAAAACATCGCATTGGCCAGCCTGAGGGACCAAACCGATCAGGATTTCAAACTGTCGGTTCTATCGTCAAACAACCTGCCCGAAAAATACAAAATCCGCCTGCAAGAGCTGTGTAATGACACGCTGGGCGCGGATCGCGTGGGCATTCATTACCGCGGACCGCGCAAGGCAGGTAAACTGTTTCGCCAGATCATGTGTCAGGAATACCCCGACAACCGCACAATCGCGCAGGTGGTTCTGGATGACGATGACGCCGTTAGCCGCGATTTTGTGGAAATCTGCAAACGCGAGGCCGACTATGCCGCGAACAGTAATTACGATGGCACCGATGGTGTTTTCCTAACCTTCCCGCGCGGCGTTAGCCTTGGTCTGGAAAACGGCCAGGCCGCATGGCTTGCCCCGCGCAATGCCTATTTCACCAACCTCGGCCTGACCTTGGTGGCCCCCCCGACATTCAAGCGCCACCCCTACCTGACCAGCCACCGCCAGATCGGCAACCGGTTTACATCCCGCGCCATCCTGACGGATCGCCCGTTTTATGTGCGTGCCGTTCACGAGGGCAACGACAGCGATGCAAAGCACAGCGGCGGACGTTTTAGCCCCGAACAAATCATTGATATGATGCAATATTTCCCGTTTCTACAGGATCATTTTGCACCCAGCCTCCAAATCGCTGCGGAATAATCGGGCCGTATAGTGCGGGCGCCATTGCTCTTGCCCTGCCCCGCATCGCGCCTTACACAACCTTTGATATTTAGGCCTTGATATTCAGGCCAATGCGCAAAGGGCAGCTATGCCAACGTTAGTGATGAAATTCGGTGGCACTTCGGTCGCCACGCTGGACCGCATAAAACGCGCCGCCAAACGGGTTGGCGTCGAAGTTTCGCGTGGCTATGACGTGATCGTCATTGTGTCCGCCATGTCGGGCAAAACCAACGAACTGGTCGGCTGGGTCGAAGAAACATCGCCGATGTTTGACGCCCGCGAATATGATGCCATCGTATCATCCGGTGAAAACGTCACCGCTGGCCTGATGGCGCTGACCTTGCAGGAAATGGAAATCCCGGCGCGCAGTTGGCAAGGCTGGCAAGTGCCGCTGTTAACCACATCGGCCCATTCCGCCGCACGGATCAACGAAATTCCGACCGACAACCTGAATGCCAAATTTGGCGAAGGTATGCGCGTCGCCGTTGTGGCCGGTTTTCAGGGTATCAGCCCCGAGGGGCGGATCACCACGCTGGGCCGTGGCGGATCAGACACCACCGCCGTCGCCTTTGCCGCCGCTTTCGATGCCGAGCGTTGCGATATTTATACCGATGTGGATGGCGTCTATACCACCGATCCACGGATCGAGGATAAAGCACGCAAACTGGACAAGATCGCGTTCGAGGAAATGCTGGAACTGGCGTCCCTCGGGGCCAAGGTTCTGCAAACCCGCTCGGTTGAATTGGCGATGCGCTATAAGGTCAAGCTGCGGGTTCTCTCCAGCTTTGGCGATCAGGATGAAAATGCGGGCACCTTGGTGTGCGACGAGGAGGAAATTATGGAAAGCAATGTAGTTGCCGGTGTCGCCTATCAACGCGACGAGGCCAAGATGACCCTAATTTCGGTCGCTGACAGGCCCGGCATCGCCGCCGCCATCTTTGTGCCGCTGTCCGAGGCCGGCGTGAATGTCGACATGATCGTGCAAAATATTTCCGAGGAGGGGCGCACGGACATGACATTTTCCTGCCCCGTCGGCCAAGTGGCCCGCGCTGAAAAGGCAATGGAAGACGCTAAAACCAGCGGCGAGATCAATTTCCACGATCTGATCGCCGACACGGATGTGTCCAAGGTATCCGTCGTTGGCATCGGTATGCGCAGCCACGCCGGTGTGGCCGCCAAAATGTTCAAAGTGCTGTCGGACGAGGGTATCAACATCAAGGTGATCACCACCTCCGAAATCAAGATATCGGTGCTGGTGGATCGCAAATATATGGAACTTGCGGTCCAGGCCCTGCATGATGCGTTTGAGTTGGATAAGGTGGGGTAACTTGCCGTTTGCGCGCACGGTTCAGGAAGCCATTGCGCGGGTTCGGGAAGGCCAGTCCAGCCCAGCGGACAGAGCCACATATAGGCAGCATAGATACGCACACTAGGTCCACCTCATCATCCTTGACCTATTTGCAAAAATGTCAGCGCCCGACTTGGTGGGTGCAGAGTGCTGATGGTGCCTCGTCTCCCGCTCTGTGAATAACTCAGATCCTATCCACTGGATGCAGCATCGCAAAAGCACCCTCATCGTGCTGAAGGCGCGTCTTCGGCACGACGGGGAGGTCAGGCGCTGACATTTTTGCAAAATGACGGGGTGTTGATAGCTTGACGAATATTGGATAGGCTGGGTTCCGCGCATCACACGGGCTGGCCTTCCAATCCGCATTAACCCACCCTTCACCACTACCCGCGCACGATGCGTTAAGGAGGCAAAACCGGCAAAATGCTCATATGGGATTCATATGCGGTTCATATGGAATTCATATTGCCGATTTCGCCAAATCCTCCTTATTTACCTGAATGAACAGCCAATTAACTGTGCCCGTGACAAACCCCGTCTTCCCCCGTTGCCCGAACGCCCGCATTTCTTCTTGAAAACCCACCGCTCACCTGTGCACAAATACAAACAACAACACTCGAACAATCCATCGGGGAAATCACCCTTAGGGGGGGCACATGTCGCAAAGCACTGACAGTCAAAGCCGCGCCCTTTTGGGCCGCCTGCGTGAATCCCTTGCCAAAGAGGGCGAGGGACAGGAACGGCTGGACCGCATCACCCATATCATCGCGGATTCGATGGGCTGCGAGGTTTGCTCGATCTATCTGTTTCGGGACGACGACACACTGGAGCTGTGTGCCACCGAGGGTTTGAACCCTGAATCCGTGCATAAAACCCGTATGAAACTGGGCGAAGGTCTGGTTGGCCGCGTCGCCAAAACATCACGCATCATCAACACCGCTGACGCCCCGAATGCGCGCGGTTTCCGGTTTATGGCCGAAACCGGAGAAGAAGTATTTCCCTCGTTCCTTGGTGTGCCTGTGCAGCGTTTGGGCGAACGGCTGGGCGTGTTGGTGGTGCAATCCAAAGAGGCGCGCAAATTTACCGAAGACGAGGTTTACGCGCTCGAAGTTGTGGCCATGGTCGTCGCCGAAATGACCGAGCTGGGTGCTTTTGTTGGTGAAGGCGCTGCCCTGTCTGCCCGCCACCAGCAGCCGGTGCTGTTTCGCGGTGGCATAGGTCAGGAAGGCGCCGCCGAGGGTCATGTTTACCTGCACGAACCCCGCGTGGTCGTCACCAATCCGATTGCCGATGACCCCGAAACCGAACTGCCCCGCCTGCATGATGCGGTCAACGAATTGCGCGTGTCGGTTGACGATATGCTGGCCACAGCGGGCAATGGGGTCGGAGCAGAACACAAAGAACAAATGCAGGTGCTGGAAGCCTACCGGATGTTTGCCAATTCCAAAGGCTGGATGCGCCGGATGGAAGAAGACATCGCGCGAGGGTTGTCGGCCGAAGCCGCCGTGGAAAAAGAGCAATCCACCGCCCGCACCCGCATGGGCCAAGTGCCTGATGCCTACCTGCGCGAGCGCCTGCATGATCTGGATGATCTATCAAACCGGCTGTTGCGCATCCTGACAGGGCAAGGGGCTGCCACGGGGGCCGAAATACCCGCCGATCCGATCCTGATCGCGCGAAACATCGGCCCCGGTGAATTGCTGGAATATGGCCGCAAACTGCGCGGTATCGTGCTGGAAGAAGGCTCTGTGGGCAGTCACGCCGCCATCGTTGCCCGCGCGCTGGCCATCCCGCTGGTGATCAATGCGCGGCGCATCACCACCGAGGCGCTGAATGGCGATCACATCATGGTGGATGGCGAACAGGGCATCGTGCATCTGCGTCCAGATGATTCCGTGGTCGATGCCTTCAAAGACAAAATCGCCATGCTCGCCAAGGATCAGGAGCGCTATACCTCGATCCGCGGCAAGCCCGCCGAGACGCTGGATGGTAGGGTGATCACCCTGTCGATGAATGCAGGGCTAATGGCCGACCTTCCGTCACTGGAAAGTTCGGGTGCCGAGGGCGTCGGGCTATTTCGCACCGAGCTGCAATTCCTTGTGCGCAACAAAATGCCCAAACGTGCCGAACTGGCGGCGCTCTATTCCCGCGTTCTGGAGGCTGCCAAAGGCCAGCGCGTGGTATTCCGCACCCTTGATATCGGCTCGGACAAAGTGCTGCCCTATATGAAACCCCAAGACGAGCCAAACCCCGCGCTGGGATGGCGGGCAATCCGTGTCGGGCTGGACAATCCAGTCGTGATGCGAATGCAATTACAGGCCTTGATCCGCGCCAGCAATGGGCGCCCGATGACGATCATGTTCCCCTTTATTGCCCAGTCCGAGGAATTCCACGCCGCCCGCGACTATCTGGACAAGGAGCTAAAAAGCGAGGCTCGTCTGGGCCACCCCATCCCCGAAACGGTCGAGGTCGGTGCAATGCTTGAAACCCCGTCGCTGGCCTTTGCCCCGCGCAAATTCTTTGAACAGGTCGATTTCATTTCAATCGGCGGTAATGACCTGAAGCAGTTTTTCTTTGCCGCGGACCGCGAAAACGAGCGGGTGCGGCGGCGCTATGACACGCTGAATGTCAGTTTCCTTAGCTTGATCGAACAAATCGTCAACCGCTGCGCCGAAACCGATACACCTGTTTCCTTTTGTGGCGAAGACGCGGGCCGCCCGATCGAAGCACTATGTTTTGCCGCGATGGGCCTGCGCACCCTGTCAATGCGCCCAGCCTCGATTGGTCCCGTCAAAAGCCTGCTGCGCCGCGCCAATCTGACCGACGTCAAAGCAGTGATAGACGAGGCGCGCGCCCGCGGGGATCAATCCGTCCGTGCAGCTGTGATGGGCTCGCTAAGAGGGCGCTAACGGAAATGGAAAACACAGTAATACTTGCCACAGTCGCTATCATCGGCGCAATCCTGTTGTGGCCGCGCCTGTCTAATTCCATAGGGTGGCGCGCAATGATCACGCCGCTGGCCTCGATCATCGGCAGCGGGTTTCTGGTGCTGGGGCCAATCCTGAATGATTCATTCGGCGCATATGCCCCGTTGATGCTGCTGGTGCTGTGCGGGGTCGCCTATCTGTTTGGCCATGCCATCCGTTTTAACATCGCCGAGCTGAACAACGGCCCCCCCCGCCCCAACCTGGCGAACCGGCTGGAAACGACTTCCAGCTGGATATTGTCCTTTGCTTACTTCATATCAGTGGCTTACTATCTGAACCTGCTGGGGGCGTTCGGTATGCGCCTGACCCCATGGAACACCCCCTTTAATGCCCGCCTGCTGACAACCGCTGTATTCCTGTTCATCCTGCTCATTGGCTGGACCCGTGGATTCAAGGCGCTTGAACGGCTCGAGGAATTCAGCGTTGGCATAAAACTGGCCATCATCGCCGGACTACTGGTTGGGATGGGATTCTATTTCACTGATCGCGCGGTGGATGGCGCCCTGCTGCTGAACCCGCCCACAGTTACAGGCTGGCCCGCCCTGACGCTGGCCTTTGGTCTGCTGATCACCGTGCAGGGGTTTGAAACCTCGCGTTATCTAGGCGAAACCTATGACGCCAAAACCCGCATTCGGTCGATGAAACAGGCGCAATGGCTGTCGACCCTGATCTATATCGTTTATATCGTGCTGCTGGCCTATGTCTTTGCCCCCGGCACGATGAAACTGACCGAGACTTCGATTATCGACATGATGGAAATCGTTGCCGCGATCTTGCCTATCCTTTTGATTATTGCGGCACTCGCCGCCCAGTTCAGTGCAGCTATTGCCGACACCTCGGGCGCTGGCGGGCTGGTCGAGGAACTGACCAGCCACCGTTTGAAACCCCGCGATGCCTATGCGGTTCTGGTCGCGGTCGGACTGTTGCTGACATGGGCGGTCGATATTTTTCAGATCATCGCTTATGCCTCGCGGGCATTTGCGCTCTACTATGGCATGCAAGCCGCGATTGCCGCCGTCACGGCCGCCAAGGCCCCGCGCCTGCACCGTGCCAAATGGTTCTACGGGGCGCTGGCGCTGCTGGGGTTTGCCATCGCGATATTTGGCCGCGCCGTTGAAGGCGGATAGCCCCGTTATCCCTTAACGCATAGGCTGCATTATTCTTGCGGTTGGGGCACTAGCGAGTAGCATTTACAAACCGCCCCTTGTTTCTTGCGGTATGTCCGAAATCCTATAGCCTCATAATACAATTGCGCCTGCGCGTTACTCTCGCCAATCGTCGCATCAATCTTAGGCATCCCGCTCTGACGCGCCGATTGGGATGTGGCTGCAAAAAGCGCTGACCCGACCCCGCACCGACCAATACCCTGTTTTACATATGTCCCGATCACCCCCCAACCTAAGGTGACACCATACGGGTTGCCTTCAACGGCCCGTTTCAACGACTGAAAGCCCAAAACATCCCCGCCCCCGTTCACCGCGACCACACAAGAAACCTGATCTGGATGTTCAATATAGAACGCACGGATATGTTCTGGGCTGCGGGCGCGATCACTTCCCCAAGTGGTCAGGATTTCGGCCAGAATAACACTCATCTCATAAGCATCGCCAACCGTGGCAGCTCTGATTGTTATAGCCTGTTTTCTCGGGTTCATCCGGCCATTTTGGAATGCCAGCAGATTACATCCCCTTGCACACCCACCCAAGCCCCATCCGTCAACGCCCGCCCCAACACCCGCGCAGGGTCCGTTGGCGGCGGCATTAAAATCCCGTCCAGCCGCACAAACCCGAACCGCCTGTAATAAGGCGCATCACCAATCAACAACACCCGTTCCCAGCCCGCCGCCGACGCAATCGCTAAACTCTCGCGGATCAGATACCCGCCCAGCCCCTCGCCTTGCCGCGTTGGATGCACCGCAACCGGCCCCAGCAATAACACATCCGCCCCGCCAACCAACACCGGCCAATAGCGGATCGCGCCGCCCAGAATACCACCCTCGTCGCGCGCCACCAGCGACAGCTCCGCCACCGGATCAACACAATCGCGCAGACGGTAGGACGACAACGCCTCGCGCCCGGGTGCGAA
Source organism: Profundibacter sp. (assembly GCF_056498605.1). Taxonomy (NCBI): domain Bacteria; kingdom Pseudomonadati; phylum Pseudomonadota; class Alphaproteobacteria; order Rhodobacterales; family Paracoccaceae; genus Profundibacter; species Profundibacter sp. The sequence continues at coordinate 880 of NZ_JBSMEZ010000096.1, read as the reverse complement.
GCACAGATCATACAGCGCCTCGACCTCCCACCAGTCGTCTTTTGTTTCCTGCGCCAGCCTAATCACGCGCCACATCCTTTTTCCGCTGGAAACCGCCCTAGCACGGCGTTATCCCTTGATCAAACACCAAGGAAACCCGCGCAATGTTCTATCACCCCAAAGACGGCCACTCGCTGGCGCATAATCCCTTTGCCGCCATCGTCTCGCCGCGCCCGATCGGCTGGATATCGACCCGCAGCAAAGATGGCGTCGATAACCTCGCGCCCTATTCGTTTTTCAACGCCGTAGCGTATGAGCCGCCCCAAGTGATGTTCGCCTCGACCTCGCACAAAGCAGGCCGCCATATGGGTAAGGACAGCGTTGCCAACATTGACGAAACAGGTGTGTTTTGTGTCAACATCGTGGAATACGCCATGCGCGACGCGATGAATGCCACTTCGGCTTCCAACCCTGAGGGCGGAGATGAATTCAGCCACGCAGGGATTGAGCGCGTTGAATGTGAAACCATCCCCTGTTCCCGCGTCGCCGGCGCCCCCGCCACGCTGGAATGTAAACTGTCGCAAATTATTACCCTGACGGGCGAACACAACCTGATCGTGATTGGCGAAGTCACCGGCGTGCACCTGCGTGACGACTGCCTGATTAACGGCACCTTTGACGTCACCAAATATCAGCCATTGGCGCGACTCGGCTACCAAGATTACGCCCGCGTTGACGATCTGTTCAGTTTGGAACGGCCTGAATAACGCTTCTTCTTGACTACCCTTAGAAAGAAGCATTAATTTCACTCACAACAATTAGTTGTATTAAAGGCAGGCAAAAAATCGCTATGACTGATAAGAAGAAAGGGAGGTGGAGTCCAGAAGGCAGCCACTCGCTA
>NZ_JBSMEZ010000095.1:0-3464 GCF_056498605.1 Profundibacter sp. | reverse complement strand
GATGTGGCACCAGCGCCGATAATGGTGTGAATTTCGTCGATGAACAGAACCGCATCATCATGGTCCTCAAGTTCAGTCATCACCGCCTTTAGCCGTTCTTCAAAATCGCCACGATAACGGGTGCCGGCCAGCAGCGCCCCCATATCCAGCGAATAGATCGTGGTTTTGGACAGAACCTCGGGGGTTTCACCTGATACAATCTTACGCGCCAGACCTTCGGCAATGGCGGTTTTGCCAACACCCGGATCCCCCACCAACAGCGGGTTATTCTTGCGACGGCGGCATAGCACCTGAATGCAACGCTCGACCTCGTGTTGGCGCCCGATCAGCGGGTCAATATCGCCTTTGGTGGATTTTTCGTTTAGATCAACACAGTATTTTGACAGCGCACTCTCTTTTTCCTCGCCTTCAATCTCGAACGCTTCTTCGCCGAAGTCCGATGCCCCCGTCAGCGGACGAGGTTCGCCAAATTCAGGGTCTTTGGCCACGCCATGCGCGATGAAGTTCACAGCATCATAGCGGGTCATGTCCTGATCTTGCAGAAAATAGGCCGCATTTGATTCACGTTCGGCAAAGATGGCGACCAGCACGTTGGCGCCTGTCACTTCGGTGCGGCCAGAAGATTGAACATGGATCGCGGCGCGCTGGATCACCCGCTGGAACGCGGCCGTTGGCACCGCTTCGGAGCCTTCAACCGTAGTTTCCAAGGTGGCCAGATCATCGTCGATGAATTCTAGCAGGGTTTTGCGCAAAGCCTCAATATCAACACTACAGGCCTGCATCACCTTGGCGGCGTCCGGCTCGTCAATCAGGGACAGCAGCAAATGCTCCAGCGTGGCCAGTTCATGTTTGCGGGCATTGGCCAAGGCCAGTGCGGAATGGATTGCCTGCTCAAGGGTATTCGAGAATGACGGCACGTTGTGTGCTCCTTTGTTTTAAGGCGGGTGACCCACCTATGTCCTGATATCCTTAAATTTCGGTGTGATTGACCATAAATTCAAGTGCTTTTTGATCAATCATACGCACAATTGCATGGATCTTCCGTGATATCGGGCATTTCGGTCTGCTTAAAGTTGTCTTTACGGCGCCGGATTTCGGCAAATACTTCGGTATCGGTGGCGGTTTCCATGCCCAGGCGGTGCCGAATTTCGGCGGATGCGGGGCGCAGGAACGGGTTTGTGGCCAACTCGTCCGCCAGTATCGAGGGCACGGTTGGCATGTTCTGCGCCCGTGCCTCGATGATTTGCAGGATGCGGTCCTTCAGGGCTGCGTTGTTCGGCTCGACCGAATAGGCGAAGGTGGCGTTACTGGCGGTGTATTCATGACCGGAATAGACAATCGTCATCGGCGGCAGGGCGGCGAGTTTGGACAGGCTTTGCCACATTTGCGCGGGCGTGCCTTCAAACAGGCGGCCACACCCCAGCGCCATCAGGCTGTCGGCGGTGAACACGGCAAAACTGTCGGGGAAATAAAAGGCGAGGTGGTTAGCGCAATGGCCGGATACGTCCAGCACGCTGCCTGTGTTGTCGCCGATTTTGATGCTGTCGCCCTCGGACAGTTCAATATCCAGCGGCGGCAGGCGGTGGGTGTCAGCCGCAGCTCCGACAACTTTGGCACCATATTTTTCGCGCAGTTCTTCCACCCCGTCGATATGGTCATAATGATGGTGGGTGATCAGGATATGCGTCAGGGTCCAGCCGCGTTTGTCCAGTTCGGCAATGATCGGGGCGGCTTCGGGGGCGTCGACCACTGCGGTTTGGCCGCTGTCTTTGTCGTGCAGCAGGAAAGCGTAGTTATCAGAGCGGCAAGGAATGGTGGCAATCTGGAGCGACACGGGGGTATCCTTTCATTTCGGGTTATGCCCAGTCTTGCCCATTGTGGCGATGGGCGCAATATTGGGTTTACGAACATATGAGGTGCAAAATGACACAGCCCCCTTTGAAATTGCCCGATACCGGGCCGATCACCAATACGCTAGAGGATGGTCGCCTGTCGGCCCCGTCCGCAGAACGGAACGCGGCGCCGATATTTGAGCGGTTGGCGGAATATGTGCCGGACGGGGGCGTGGCGCTGGAATTGGCCAGTGGCACGGGGCAGCATATTGCGGCATTGGCGGTGGCCCATCCGGATGTGGAATGGCAACCCAGTGATCTATCGGATGAGCGGATGGCAAGTGTGCAGGCATGGCGGGCGCATGTGGATGTGGACAACTTGCGGGTGCCAATCCAGTTTGATGCCCGCGGGGATTGGCCGGATATGTCGGATTTGCGGCTGGTTTATGTGGTCAACTTGTTTCATCTGATTTCGCAGGCCGACGCGAAGGCGGTGATCAGCGGGGCGGCAAACGGGTTGGCGGAAGGTGGGCATTTCTTTATCTACGGGCCGTTTCGCACGGATGGTGCTTTTCGTAGCGAGGGGGATGAGAAGTTTCATGCGAGCCTTGCGGCGCAGGATGCGGCCATCGGGTATAAGGATCTGGAATGGATGGAGGCCGTGTTTTGTGTGAACGGGCTGTCGTTGGTTGCGGTTTACGAAATGCCGGCGAACAATCTGGCGGTTGTGGTGCGCAAGGCCTGACAGAATTGCACAGCCGCTGTGCGGTATGCCCTCTTGTGTGCGGATGTGTTTTGCAACATCTTGCGGGTCAGTTTTATGGAAAGGGCGCGCGATGACACAGTTTAACCTATTGGGGATTTCCGGCTCGTTAAGGGTCGCATCGTTTAACCGGCAATTGATCCGCGAGGCGGGGCGGTTGATGGAGGATGCGGCCTATACCGAGGCCGATCTGGATTTCCCTTTGTATAACGGCGATGTCGAGGATGCTTCGGGCATCCCCGCGGCGGTTCAGACATTGGCCGACCAGATCGCGGCGGCGGACGGCGTGGTGATTTCCACGCCTGAATATAACCAGTCATTTTCCGGAGTGCTGAAAAACGCGCTGGACTGGGTCAGCCGGACTGAAGGCGCGCCATGGAAAGGTAAACCCGTGGCGATTGTGTCGGCGGCGGCGGGTCGTGCAGGCGGGGCGCGGGCGCAATATGCGTTGCGGTTGGCGATGACCACGTTCCGTCCGCGTTTGCTGACCGGACCAGAGGTGATGGTGGCGGGGGCGCAGAACGAATTTGATGCAGACGGGCAGCTGACAGGCGCGTTCTATCTGAAATCTCTGACCGAGCTGATGGCTGATTTGCAGGCAGAGGCAGAAAATACATAAGCGGGGCGTGTTCAATTGAAGAGTCTCTATTTGCCTAAATACAAGGCATCCATCCGGTGGCATGAAGTGGGGCAAAGTGGTCCGCATATTATATTTCTGCCAGGGATGGGGTTTCCGGCGGTTGGGAATTTTCTGTCGGTGGCAACGCATTCCGAAATGCGGAGCAGCACCAATGTTATGATTGATTTCATCGGCTCGGGAACCAGCGATTATCAGTCTGGCTTCCCGGCTACAATAAAAGCGCATGCAG
>NZ_JBSMEZ010000094.1:0-70239 GCF_056498605.1 Profundibacter sp. | reverse complement strand
GCGTGGGAAATTCTGGAAAACACCAACGCGGTGATTGAACGGTATCGCGAAGTCACCATTTCGCTGGATTATTACGGCGATAGCGTGGTCAATTCGATGGCCGATCTGACAGCAATGTTTGTCGGCTTCTGGCTGGCTCGGCGTTTGCCGGTCTGGGCCAGCGTTGCGATTGTAATCGGGTTCGAGGTTCTGACCACCGCCCTGATCCGCGATGGCTTGACCCTGAACATCATCATGCTGATTTCCCCGCTGGATATTATCCGCGACTGGCAGGCGGCACTTTAGGGCCTGATATGCGCGTTTAGTCCCTTGCATAGGGATCACTTAGCGCGGGCAGAATGGTGCCGGAACAATCACCAAAACCTATCCGGTATCCGTCACCTTTTGCCGCTCCAGTCAGGGTCAACGTATCGCCATCCTCCAGAAAACTACGGGTCTCGCCACTGTCCAGCGTCATTGGTTCTTTGCCACCCCAGCTAAGTTCCAGCATCGATCCACGCGCCGATTTTTCAGGGCCGGATATGGTGCCCGACCCCAGCAGATCACCCACATTCATCGGGCAGCCCGACGTGGTGTGGTGTGCCAATTGCTGCGCAGCTGAATAATACATTTCACTGTAATTGGTGTGGGTGATGGTGGTTGTTGCATTGGCACCCTCGGGGCGCAGCGCTGCCGAAAGATCAATATCATAGAGCATCGGCGAGGGTTCTTGCAGGTAAGGCAGCAGTTCCTTTTCGCGGGCCGGTGTCGGGGTGCGAAACGGCTCTAACGCTGCCGAAGTCACGATCCACGGAGATATCGTAGTAGCGGTTGCCTTGGCCTGAAACGGGCCAAGCGGCTGATACTCCCACGCCTGAATATCACGCGCGGACCAGTCGTTCAGCAGGACATAGCCAAAGATCATCGCGTCGGCCTCGGCCACCGTCACAGGACCATCTGACGCCTGCCCGACAATCGCCCCCATCTCCAATTCCAGATCGAACCGTTTGCAGGGCGCAAAATGCGGCACATCTGCTGTTGGCGGTTTCAACTGGCCCCAAGGGCGGCGCACGTCGGTGCCGGACACCACGATGGATGAGGCCCGACCATTATACCCAATCGGGATATGCAACCAGTTCGGCGGCAGAGCATTTTCGGCCCCGCGAAACATAGTGCCAACATTTGTCGCATGGTGACGACCTGCGTAAAAATCGGTGTATTCCGAAACCATAAACGGCATATGCATGGTCGAGCTGACCAAAGGCACCAAAGCGGGTTCAACGCGGGCGTGGTCAGGCGACCCATCGGCCAACAATTCAATCAGTCTGGCGCGGAAACTGGCCCAAACATCCGGCCCTAGCTCCATAAGTTCGTTCCAGAATGGCAAGTCCAGCACTGGATCAATATCCAGTTTGATCATGCCTTCTTCTTCCAGCCGTGTCACATCCAGAATCATATCGCCAATGGCCACGCCGCAGCGGGGTTCGATATCATCTGTGGAAAACACCCCGTAAGGCAGGTTGTTCAGTGGAAACTGGGTATCGGCGGAATTGGCCGAGGCGACCCATGATTTCAGCAGTTTGGTCATAGTGGTTCCTTACTCGGGTGTTGCGTCTGGTTGGTTTTCTGGCTGCGCTTCATCAAAAGCAGGCAACGCCAGACAGTTTTGCTCAATTTCAGTCAGGCGGGCGTATGGGGTCAGGTCCAGCCCCCAGCGCCGCGCGTTGTAATACTGTGCGGTCAGGCAAATATCGGCAAAGCCCACTGTATCACCAAAGGCAAAGGGCGTGTCCGGCTTGATCATCTTTAGCAGGGCATCAAACCCGGGCTTCATCCAGTGGCGCATCCATTCGGATTTGTCCGCAGGCGTGGCGCCAAATTTTGCCCCTAGATGCTGCACAACACGCAGGTTATTGACGGGGTGTATGTCCGCCGCGATCACCAAAGCCGCCGCTTTGACATGGGCGCGCTGGATCGGGTCAGCGGGCAACAGGGCCGGCGTGGGATACGTGATATCCAGATATTCAACAATCGCTAGGGATTGCGTCAACGCGGTGCCATCCTCCAGAACCAAGGTGGGCACCAGTTGCGATGGATTCAGCGCCGCGTAATCGGCTGCATGTTGTTGGCCCCCGTCAGCAACCAGATCAACTGGCATAGTTTCAAACGGCACCCTCTTCATGTTCAGTGCGATACGAACGCGGTAGGCAGCCGTTGATCTCCAGTAAGAATAGAGCCTCATTTCACCCCCTTGGTGCCATCAAATTTCTTATCCAGCGAATCCCAACAGTCGATATAATCGTCCTGCACCGGTGCCTCATTGGCCGCAAAATCGGTCAGATGTTGCGGGAAGCGGGTCTCGATCATAAAGGACATGGTGTTGTCCAGAAACTCTGGCTTCAGCTCGGTATTGCTGGCCTTTTCAAACGCTGCATTGTCCGGCCCATGCGGGATCATCATGTTATGCAGAGACATACCACCAGGCATAAACCCGTCCGGCTTGGCGTCATAAATCCCGTAAATATTGCCCATCAGTTCCGACATAATGTTCTTGTGATACCACGGCGGGCGGAAGGTATCTTCTGCCACCATCCAACGCTCGCGAAACAGCACGAAATCAATGTTCGCCGTGCCCTCAACACCTGAAGGTGCGGTCAGGACGGTAAAAATCGACGGATCGGGGTGGTCAAACAGCAGCGCCCCGACGGGGGAAAATGTGCGTAGGTCGTATTTGCAGGCGCAATAATTGCCATGCCACGCCACCACATCCAGCGGCGAATGGTCGATGAAGGTTTCATGAAACTGCCCGCCCCATTTCACCACCACACGGCTGTCGGCATCGCGGTCTTCAAACGCAGCAATCGGGGTTTTGAAATCGCGCGGGTTGGCAAGGCAATTGGCCCCGATCGGGCCGCGCCCGGGCAGGTCAAATTTTTGGCCATAGTTTTCACACACAAACCCACGCGCAGGGCCATCAATCACCTCGACCCGAAACACCATACCACGCGGCAGGATGGCGATCTCTTTTGGCTCCAGATCAATGACGCCCAGTTCAGTGCAAAACCGCAGGCGGCCCTCTTGTGGCACGATCAGCATTTCGCTGTCGGCGGAATAAAAATATTCGTCCTGCATCGACTCAGTGATCAGATAAACATGTGTCGCCACGCCCACTTGCGTGTTCACATCCCCCGCCGTGGTCATCGTGCGCATACCGGTGATGAACGTCAGCGGCTGATCGGCATGGGGGATCGGGCTCCAGCGATATTGACCCAAAGACAGAGTATCAGGATTGATATTTGGCGCCGATTTCCAATACGGCAAATCAATGCGCGAAAACCGCGATGTGTGGCGCACGGACGGGCGGATACGGTAGCACCATGTGCGCTCGTTCTGCCCGCGCGGGGCGGTGAATGGTGTGCCAGATAGCTGTTCAGCATACAATCCATAGGCGCATTTCTGCGGGCTGTTCATGCCTTGTGGCAACGCATCCGGCAGGGCCTCGGTTTCAAAATCATTGCCAAAGCCGGGCATATAGGCATTCGTATTTTCATCGCGGATTAGCCCGCTTGCGGGGGTCTGGGATGTCATGACGTCTCCTGTCTTCAACAATCGCCTTACGGCAATCTATGGCGCATTTCCTGTTGTGAGGGTATCGTTGCACATGCAACGAAGTCAAGCGTTGTTGGAGGTTGATCCGGCCTGCAATTCGTGCAGTCATTGCAAATGTAACTAACGCGAGGTTTCTGCCGGTGAGTGATTTTGATCTGGACGTATTTCTACCCTACCAACTGGCGGTTCTGGCGGCGCGTGTTAGCCACGGGTTTTCAGACCTGTATCAACAACGTTTCGGCATAACGATCCCGGAATGGCGGGTCGTGGCGCATTTATCGCAAGCGGGGTCAGTCAGTGTGCGCGAAATTCATGAGCGGGTGGATATGGACAAATCCAAAGTGTCCCGCGCCGCATCCCGGCTTGAGGCGGCTGGCTATATCAGCAAAAAAATAAACGACAATGACCGGCGGCTGGTTGAACTGGAACTGACGCAAAAGGGGCAAGATATGATCAATGAGCTCACCCCGATCGCACAAGAATACGAGGCAACGGTATTGGCCACATTGGGCGAGCATGCACCGTGCTTTCGATCAGCATTAGACACGTTATTAAATGAAAAGGCAGCGAAATGACCGACATTGTAATATTAAGCGGGGCGCGCACTGCAATCGGAACATTCGGCGGCTCGTTGGCAGGTGTTACGCCTGTTGAACTGGCCACTGTTGCGTCCAAGGCAGCGCTGGATCGAGCCAGCATAGACCCCGCGCAAATCGGACATGTGGTGTTTGGCAATGTGATCAACACCGAACCGCAAGATATGTATCTAGGCCGTGTGGCCGCTATGAATGCTGGTATCCCAGATAGCGTGCCCGCAATGAATGTCAGCCGTTTGTGCGGGTCTGGTGCACAGGCAGTTGTGTCGGCGGCACAGAGCCTAATGCTGGGCGATTCCGATTTCGCACTGGCCGGCGGGGCCGAATGTATGAGCCGAGCACCCTACATTATACCCGCAGCACGGTGGGGGCAAAAGATGGGTGATATTAGTTCGCAAGATATGTTGTTGGGCACGCTGAATTGTCCGTTCGGATCGGGGCATATGGGGATCACAGCGGAAAATGTGGCGGCCCAATACGGGATCAGCCGCGAGGATCAGGACGCCTTTGCATTGGAGAGCCAAACACGGGCGGCCAAGGCGATTAAGGGCGGTTTGTTTGAAGAGCAGATCGTTCCCGTTGATGTGAAGGTCCGGCGCGACACGCTGGAATTCAAGGTCGACGAGCATCCCAAGGCAACTTCGGCAGAGGCTCTGGCAGGCTTGCGAGCCGCGTTTCAAAAGGACGGCACAGTGACAGCGGGCAACGCATCCGGCATCAACGATGGTGCTGCGGCACTGGTGTTGGCGCGGGAGGATGCGGTGAAAAAGGCTGGATTAGAGCCTATTGCGCGCATCATTGGCTATGCCCACGCGGGAGTGCGGCCCGACGTGATGGGTATTGGACCGGTGCCAGCGGTTCAGGCGTTATTGGCCCGCTCTAGCCTGACCGTGGATGATTTCGACGTGATCGAATCCAATGAGGCGTTTGCCGCGCAAGCCTTGGCAGTAAACAAGGTTTTGGGGCTGAATCCGGCCAAGGTAAACCCGAATGGCGGCGCGATTGCGCTGGGGCATCCAGTGGGGGCGACGGGGGCTTTGATCACCGTCAAGGCACTATATGAACTGGAACGGATCGGCGGCAAACGGGCGTTGATCACCATGTGTATTGGCGGCGGTCAGGGGATCGCGCTGGCGATTGAACGGTCCTGAAATTGCTATATGAATTCCATATGACTCGCATATGAAAACCATATGAATTTTAGTCGAGTTGAATCTGCGCCCGTGCCGCACGCCCTTTGGCGTCGATCACTGAAAGTGACACAAATCCGGGGCCGGTGATTTCCAGAATTGACTGGCGTTCGTAGGTGGCCACATCAAACGGTTTACCATTGGCGAGCCAAGTGAACGGCGCGATACCATCGCGAACTTTGACCACCAAAAATCCGCCATCCGCTTCGACTGCGGCGCCATCCGGCGGGAAGGCAACAGTTGGGGCATCTTTGGACCTCTCGAACAGCGCGTTGCGACCACGGAACCGTTGCAACGGCAGGGGCAGTTCGGCATTGCTGACCATTAACGTGGCGGGCGGTGGGGGGCGCAGCGGGGTCAGCACCGGTTTGATCCGGCTGAATACCTCGAACAACACTGGTGCCGCCAAATCACCGCCAAACGCACCTGGAACCGGCGTGCCATCAGCACGCCCCATCCACACGCCGACAACATGCTGGCCATCAAATCCTAACGCCCAAGCGTCGCGATTGCCATAAGATGTGCCTGTCTTATAAGCCAGCCGGTTGCGTGGCGCATTGGGCGGCGGGGTTAGACCCGACAGAATGTCCGCGACATGCCATGCGGCCACGGGAGAAATCAGATTTCGGCCTGTTTGGGTCGGATTAGAGCCTGTTTTCCAAGTCAGCGGGCGCGGTGTGCCGCCTTGGGCCAAGGCGGCATATAGCTGGGTCATATCCGCAAGGGTGACACCTAAACCGCCCAGCGCAATTGCCAGACCAGGCTTTCCACCCGGCACCACAGGCTCCATTCCTGCACGACGCAAGGCCGACATCAGTTTGGCCGGCCCAATCGCTTCGGTCAATTTGATCACAGGGATATTCAACGACAGTTGCAAGGCACGGCGCACCCGCAGGGTGCCGCGAAACTTGCCGTCGAAATTCTGCGGAAAATACGTGCCAAATGCGGTGGGCGTGTCGTCAATCAGGGTTTCGGGATGAACCAGACCTTGGTCAAATGCCATGCCATAGATCAACGGTTTCAGGGTGGAGCCGGGCGAGCGCAGGGCGCGGGTCATATCGACAAAGCCAAGGCGACTGTCGGCGCGGTAGGCCGAGGAGCCGACCGAGGCGAGGATTTCGCCGGTTGTATGATCTGCCACGAGCATTGCAATTGACATCTGCTCGCCACGCCCGCGCAGGGCCGTGGTGGCGAGGGTTTCGAGCTGACGCTGAAGGGTTGCATCAAGGGTGAGTTGGTGGATGGATTGCAAAGGGTTTTCAGCCAAGGCGCGGTCGGACAGATGCGGAGCGATGGCGGGGAATTGGTATTTTTGAGCCGGAATAGGCTCTAATGTGGCACTATCAGCCGTATCGCCCGTAAGTATTCCCGCCCCCATCATACGGGCCAGAACACGGGTGCGGGCCGTTTGGGCGGCTTTGGCAAAACGATCGGGACGGCGGGTTTCCGGCGCTTGTGGCAAGGCGACCAGCAGCGCGGATTGCGCTGGCGTCAGGCGGCGTGGGTCTTTGCCAAAATAGGCGCGGGTCGCGGCGCGCACACCTTCAAGGTTGCCACCAAAGGGCGCGCGGTTCAGATAAAGGGTGAGAATTTCATCCTTGGTCAAGCGGCGTTCCAGCGCCAGCGCAAGACGGATTTGGCGCAGTTTGCCGGACCATTTACCGGTGCTGCCGTCTTCCAGCAGTCGCGCCACCTGCATGGTGAGGGTTGAACCCCCAGATACGATTTTACCGCTGGTTAGGGCCTGATAAGAGGCGCGGAGCATCGCCACAGGATCAACACCGGCATGGGAATAGAATCGTTTATCCTCGTAAGCGATCAGCATGTTGATGTAGTCGGGATCAACACTATCCAACGTAGCATTCAGCCGCCAGCGCCCATCGGCAACGGTATAGGCACGCAGTAGGATGCCGTTTCGGTCCAACACTTCGACCGAGGTTTCAGCCGTTAGGCGCGGCAGCTGGGTTTCATCCACCCACGTATCAAACCTGTCCCGTGCTATGGCTGTCTGCAATAGCCCCAGCGCAAGGATCAGAAGGGCGTGGCGGCGGATCATTCGGTGACCGTGATCTGCCCCGTTTCAGAATGGGCGCGGTATTGGGGGCGATACATATCCTCGACGCTCGCCGCTGGATGGTGGTAGGTGCCCGGTGAAATCGCCCGCACGATATAGGCCAGATCGAACGGATCATCCTTGCGCCAGTCAACGGCGGCAAGGAAGCGATCCGCGCGGAACTCCGTGTTGCGCACATTTGGCGTGACCTTTAACCATTCCAGCATGCTAAGATCACCGCCCGATATCAGGTTCGGGTTGTCGATCTCGAACCCAGCAGGCAGCGGGTCATTCACCATCAAACGGCCCTCGTTATCGCTGAAGGGTGAAATCGTCAGCACCACTGCCAGACGGGTGCCAACGGGGTGGCCGCTTGGATCTGTCGCGTTGCCATCCATCGTGTAGTAGCTGCGCATGATCGCATAGCCGTAGCCACTGGCGGGCTCGGGTTGTTCGGGAACGCCGAAGGTGGTCATCGTTACCAGTTCATCGCGATCAGTGCCGTTGCGGAAGGCAAGACCGGTGTTGGTCGCCCCATCCTCGAGCACACGGACCAGCGGGCCGACCACGGGTTCACCGTTCACGGTAAATCCATTCACCGAGGGATCATTGATCAGGGCCTTGACCGCCATCAGGGACCACATGGATTCCTGCGTGGAGTGGTATTGGTCGTTGGCATAGCTGGTGGAAACCCGATAGGCGAGGTCGGCGCTGTCAATCGCTGTGCTGCCTGCCTCAACGGCGAGCGCCAGAACCGCAGCGCCATCACGCAGGTGGGTGCCGTAATCAGAGCGCCAGTATTGGGTTTCGTCCGCCTCCCAATTGCGGCCAATCATCCGTGCAGCACGGGCAAACATCGCGTCGGCACGGGGTTGATCGCCATAACTGGCCAGTGCCGCGCCCAGTTGGGCTGCGGCCATTGGCGTTGCGAAATCGCCGCCCTTGGCATCGGCGTAATAGCGCAAGTCACCCACATTTGCCGCGCCTTCGCGGGCAAGGACAAACAGCGCATAGGCCACGTCTTCGCCGCCACTATCAAAGTCCGGCGCATAATTAATGCGATTGCGCAGGTTATCGACTGCTGACCGGAAGGCGCGGTCTGGCACGGTGAACCCTTTGGCGCGCGCACGGCTAAGGAAATCGGTGACGTATGAATCCAGCCAGAAGTCACCGGATGATGGGCCCCACAGACCAAAGGCACCATTGCTGGCTTGGTTGCTCAACACGCGTTCAATCGCGTCATCTACGCGCTCGCCGATTTTCTTGCGGGTGCCTAGGCCCATGACCTCGGCCACCTCGTTCAGATACAACAGAGGCATGGCGCGGGATGTGGTTTGTTCGGTGCAGCCGTAAGGGTAGCGGTCCAGTGCGGACAACAGGCCGGGCGCGTCAAATTGTGCCAATGCGCCGACTGACAACATCGCCGATCCGGAGCCGGATTTGAAACCGGTGAATACGTTGTCATCCAAAGTGAACGTATCGCCAGCAGCCAGCGAGAAGCGGCGGGTGCGGGATATTTCGGGGTCGTTCACCTCGACCGGAATAATCAGCGGTTTGGTCAGACGCGTGCCATCCGGCGTGGTTAGGGTCACATTTATCTTGTGCGTGCCCACATCCACAGCGGTGATCGGCACCGACAGGGTGGTTTTCTGCAAATCGCCCAGCGTGATTTCGCGGGGTAAATTGGCGGTGCTGACGGCGATGCCTTGGCCCGTAACCTCGAGCTCCATTTTGCCGGATGGGCCCGTCGCGTGGGTGATTTCCAGCAGCATGCGGGATGTGTCCCCAGGTGCCATGAAGCGCGGCAGGCTGGCGGTGACCACAACGGGGTCGCGCACGAGCACGTCTTGTTCCGCCGCGCCAACACCCGAGGCAGACCAGACCACAGCCATCAGGCGCACAGTGCCGTTGAATTCGGGCAGATCGAAACTGGCGTGTGCGATGCCATCGGCGCCAACCGTGACAGGACCGGAAAAATAGGCGACCAATTCTTCGGTCGGTGGCGGCGATTGCATACCCATTTCGTTGCCCGCATCCCCGCCGGAACGGATTGCCCCCATCGCGCCGTTCATTCCGTCAATCAGACGGCCATAAACGTCGCGCATTCCCATGCCCAGTTTGCGCTGGCCAAAGTAGTGGTTGGGCGCATCGGGGCTATCAAACCCTGTCAGGTTCAGGATGCCCAGATCAACGGCGGCGATGGTGGCATAGGCAGCTTCGCCTGCTTTGATGCCATCCACCTTTAGCGCCACCTGAAGCGGGGCGCGGGGCGCAGATTCGGCGGGCGTGTCAAACGCGGCTGACAGTTTGCGCATGCCCGGGTCGACCGGCGCATAGGACAGGCCCAGCGCACGGGCGGGGTTGTGACCAGCAGTGGCATCCATCGGGCGGATCACGGTGGCGGTGACATAAGCGCCAGCGCCCCATTGATCCGTGACAGCCAGCGGGATCAGATTTTCGCCCTCAACCACATCAACCACTTTCATATCAATCAAGCGACTCGACATCACCGTAATCAGCGCCTTGCCTGCGTAACGCGGCACAACCCGCAAGGTAGCGGTTTGCCCTGTTGCATAGGCGGGTTTGTCTAGTGAAACCTCGAGCGTATCAGGCGTGCTGGACGCATCTGCCGAGGCATACCAACCGGCGTAGAAATCCGTTGATGAGGCAACGTAAGTGCCATCACTGCGTTCCACCTTGATTTCGTATTCACCCCATTTCACAGGGGCGGAAATGGTGATCGGTTGACCGTTCAAATCGGCGGTGCCGCTGGCCACGCGTTTACTGGTCTGAATCTCCTCCCAATTCCAGTTGCCGTATTGCTGATACCATTGATAGCGGGTTTTCACGCGGTTGACGGTCCATTTGACCTGCATCGGGGTCTGAGCTTCGTCCTGATCAATCGCAATGATCTGGAAGCTGGCGTCTGTATCTTCCTCAACGACATCCTCGAACATCGGTTTGATGCCAATCATCGCACCATCAGGCGCCAGGCGTTTGGTGATCTGGCGCTCGACAGGGCGACCGGAACCTTCAGCGATACGCACGGTGAATCGCGCCTCGAGCGGACGCGAGGCGTCTTCGGCCTTGGGGAATTCGACGGGAATACGGGCAAAGCCCGCGTCATCCGTGCGTAGGTCACCCTGCAAGGTTTTAATCACCGGATCAAACCGCTCGCTATGACGGCCAAAGCTGTAACCAGGATAGGCGGTCAGACCATCAGTGGCCCGCACCAGCACCTCGCCCTCGATCGGCAGATCGGCGGCAGGGGCGCCAAACAGATAGCGGGTGTCAGCGGTCAGCACTGTGCCCTCATTCAGCCGCAGCGGGGCGAATGGCAAGGTCAGATCGAAATCAATGCGTTCGGGCAGAAAATCCTCAACCAGAAAACTGGTGCTGGCAAGGGCTGGCGCGTCAACGTCAGTGAACAGCGCCAACTGCCAAGTGCCGCGCGGCACCAGTGGGCCGATGGGCATGTTAAAGATGTGACCACCGACAACGGCGGTATCGCCAGTCGACAGATGGCGGCTGTATTCCACACCATCGGGGCGGGTCAGGATCGCCGTGACCGGCAAGCCAACGATGGCATTGGCGGTGGCGTCACGGGTCAGTGCAGTCGCGTTCACCGTTTCACCCGCACGATATGCACCGCGATCTGTGGTCAGGAACATGTCGATGTATTTGGCGGGCTCGCGCCCTTCGACCCCACGATCCGACAGATCGAATTCTGGATCGGTCAGGGATAGGAATGCAATATCCTTGTCGGCCTCTTTGGCAACAATCAGGGCCGGTTTTGCCCCACCCGTACCACGCGCCAAGGCATCGGCAAACAGCGCATAACCGCGTTTATCAGTCACTGTTTCAGCCAAAACAGCGTTTGCTTTAGACAGTAGGGTCACGGTGATACCTGCACGCGGTTCCGCATCGCCCAGACCGCGCACAAAGACGTGGATACCGTCTGTGCCGCTCATGCTGGCGAGGCCCAGATCGGACAACACGAACCACTGGGTCGCTGCGGCGTTTTCATATGGATCAGATCCAGGAACGCGGGCTTGCAAGGCGTAGACACCTGGCGGCAGATCATTGATCACATCGCCCATTGGCAGGCGGGTGGTCATATCCTTGTTCAGCGTCATTTGCACCTCGCCAGTGCCGCGCCATAGCTCCTCGGCGACTTGGTTGGCAAAGTTTTCTTCCTGCCACGGTGACAGGGGGCGACCGAAATAGCTGTCTTGCATGGCGCGCAAAAGGTTGCGGTCGCTAACACGGCGCAGCACCAGATCAAGTTCAGTGACATTGACGGTTTCAACAGGGATGCCCGCGTTGGCGGATTTGGGCAGCACATAGGCGCGGCCCGGAAATTTCGCGGTTGGGCTGCGATCATTCACATAGAGCGACAGGTTGACCGCCTCAAGCAGGGTTTCGCCCGATTTCGCTGGCAGCCCCTCGCGCAGAGTCAGGTCATAGCGTTTGCCATGCTCTACGCCCGATACGCACAAACGGTTGCCTTCGGCCTCGACCGACAGATCATTTTGCGACAGGCGCACGTAGGGGGTGTAGTCAACCTCGCCCGCTGCCAGTGGTTCGGAAAACTGGGCGCAAATGCGCGGTTCGGCCAGATCGCTTTCAATGTCATGGTCGGTTATTTTCAGGCCGTATTTTCCAACGGCATATTCCAGTTTTGCCTGCAGTCGTTGTGTTGGGGAAATCGTCTCGGCCAAACGCAAGGCTTTTAACATATCCTTGTTGCGGCCATTCTTTTCCAGCGCATCGGCCATCGCCAACAGCGAGGTTACCTTTTCATTGTCGGTGCTACTGCGCAAATAGGCATTTATTGATGCCAGCATTGCGCGGAGCCTTTGTTTGCGCCGCTCACTATAATCCCCTGAATCATTCAGAAATGCCGCGCGCGAATATTCGACCCACAGGTCCGATACATCGCTTAGGGTCAGGGCCGCGCCAAAATAGTATTGGGCGCTGCTGTTATTGCTGCCAATTCTGTTCCGACCGCTGCGCCACAAGGACAGCGCATCTTCGCCTTGTGTATCGTACAGGATGGCCAGTTCTTCGGCGAAATCCTTGGCCGCTGTAAATTCGGCCCGATCCAGAAATGATAATTCCGATGCCCGCGCCGATGCCGCCGCAAGGATTTTCGGGTTCGTGTCCATTACCCGCGCCGAAATCGCACCGACGTAGGGCTGTGTTTCAGTCACTTCGCTTTTCGGGAAACATGAACTCGAGCGGGTGTTGAAGGTAAATGCCTGACACCGTGCATCCGTTAAACATGCCTTTTGGCAGGCGGGCAGGGTTGTATCAAATATCGACTGTAAGTCAGAGCCGTAAAAATCCAGATCACGCGTTATCGCAAGGCGACGGTCAGGGATTAAATCATTCGCCCATAGGGATGTGGTGAACAACAGTAAAACGGCGACGGCTTTGACGAAAAGGCGCATAAATAGTCCTCCTGAATATAACGCCCGATGGTTGCACAGCCACGCGGCAGTGGCAATCGGTTCTTGGGATGAAAATAGTTGGATCTGTTAAGATATTGTTCACCATGTTCGTGGAATGTTCCGTATAAAGTATAAAAGAGGAACAAGATGGCGATCACCGAAAAACTGGCGCAAGAACGCCGTGGGCGACTGGCCGCAGAACGGTTGCTAGAGCAAAAACAAAATGAACTGTTTGCCGCCAACTCCAAGCTGGGACAACACGCGCGGGCCTTGTCGGACGAAATCGTTGAACAGCGCCATGAGGCCGAAGAACTGAAGGGTGAAAATACCCGTGTCCGGTCTGATTTGCAGGTCGCCAATCACAAGGTGGGTATCGCCGAACGTCGCCTATGGGATTCGATCGAAACGATCGAGGACGGGTTTGCGGTTTTTGACATGGACGACTGTATGATTTCGGCAAACCACGCCTATCTGGCCACGTTTGACGGGCTGGAAGAAGTCCGGCCCGGGATAAATTATGTCCGCCTTGTCCAGCTGTTGGTCGAAGAAGGTATCGTCGATCTAGAGGGAAAAACCCCGATGGAATGGCGCGATGCGATGCTGACGCGCTGGCACAGTGACCCGATTGAACCCAAGGTGATCCGCCTGTGGAATGGCGCCTCCATCAAACTGGTGGATCGGCGCGCCCGCGATGGCGACACGGTATCGCTTGCGCTGAACATCACCGACACCATCCGCCACGAGGCCGAGCTGAAAGACGCCCGCACCAAGGCCGAAGCCGCGAACCGCGCCAAATCGGCGTTTCTGGCGAATATGAGCCACGAAATCCGCACTCCGATGAATGGCGTTGTCGGGATGGCCGACCTGTTGACCGATACCGATCTGGATGAAGAACAAATGCTATACGCCGAAACAATCAAGAATTCCGGCGAAGCCTTGCTGGTGATCATCAACGACGTGCTGGATTACTCGAAAATCGAGGCGGATAAACTGACACTTACGGCCGAACCATTTGATCTGGAACGGTGCATCCATGAAATCGTGACACTATTACAAGCTTCGCTTCAGGGTAAGACACTCGAAATTCTGGTGGATTACGACATGTTCCTGCCGACCCAATATGTGGGTGACGCAGGACGGATGCGCCAGATTTTGACCAACCTGATCGGCAATGCCGTCAAGTTTACCAATGAGGGGCATGTGCTGATCCGCGTGGTCGGGCTCGAAGTTGATGAAACGGGCAAGACGCGGGTTCATGTGTCAATCGAGGATACGGGTATTGGCATTGCCGCCGATATGGTTGGGCATATTTTTGGCGAGTTCAATCAGGTCGAGGACGAGCGCAATCGCAAATACGAGGGCACGGGGTTGGGGCTGGCGATTACCAAACAGTTGATCGAACTGATGCAAGGCGAAATCTGGGTGGATTCGGTCGAGGGAGAGGGATCCTGTTTCGGGTTTCATATCACCCTGCCCGTGTCAGAACCTGCGTTGATTGCCCCGGATCATTCGCTGGCCCGTATTCGACGCGCGCTGGTCGTAAGCGATCAAAATGCCGGTTTGGAAATATTGACCAAACAGCTTGCTGTGTTGGGCGTTGACGTGGTGCAGCATGATGTCGGGGCCGCGCAAATTGTCGAGGATGCGAGTGAATTTGATGTCGCGTTTATTGATATGCCTGCATCGGATAATGCCCGACAGGATTACATGGTTTTACTGGATGCCAATGCACCAAACCTGCCGTTAATCCTGTTGAAATCTGACCGAGAAACAGCAGACAGCGGGCCTGCTTTTGCCACCTTGACCAAGCCAATTTTGCGGCATGATTTATTCAATGTCCTGCAATCTCTGGACGGGAGTGGCGAGAGTATCTCACTGGACACACCCCCCGTTGAAGAGAGCGTGCCATTGCCACCCGCACCCAACACCGCCGATCATTCCCTGCGCAAGATGAAGGTTTTGGCCGCCGAGGATAACCGCACAAACCGGCTGGTGTTTAGCAAGATGGTGAAGAGTTTGAACATCGATCTGGTCTTTGCCAACAATGGGGTCGAGGCGGTCGAGCAATTCCAGAGCTTTGGCCCCGATATGATTTTCATGGATATTTCGATGCCCGTTATGGACGGCAAAGAAGCCACCCGAGCCATCCGCGAAATTGAAACGAGGGACGGGTTGCATCACGTCCCTATCGTGGCGCTAACCGCCCATGCGATGGCGGGGGATGACACGGAAATTCTGGCGGCGGGGCTGGATTACTATCTGACGAAACCCCTGCGCAAGGCCGCAATTTGCGACAAGGTGGCCGAGTTGGCACCGGAAATGGTTTTGGCTGTGATGCCTGATGAGGATGCGTAGTTAGGGATTGCTCTACGGCGGGCCATCAGCCACACTATGCGAATGACACAGGAAAGAGGATTTCAGCCTCGCGCCCTTGGAGAGATTGCTATTCGCTGCGCTGATGTGCAGGCGATGGCGGATTTCTATGAAAACACCATCGGGCTAACACATCTATCTGGGGATCGTCGCACAGGCATTGTGTTCTTCAAAATCAGCGACGGCTTTGACGGGCACACTGCAATTCTGGCGCTGTTCAAAGCTGATACCAAGCCCGAAACCGGCGCCCGATCTTCCTTGCATCATATTGCCCTGTCCCTACCTTATGAAGAACAGGATGCGGTGATGGCGTGGTATGACAAGCTTGAACAGCCATATCGAGTCGAGCATTTCGGCTGGATCGGCTGGCGCGGGATTTTCACCGAAGACCCCGAAGGCAATACAGTGGAACTGGTGGCTTACCATTCGTCCCTGCTGGATCAGCCCGCAGGATAAAACTTGCGTATGTATAAAACCCATACGTTTTCCATACAGTTTTCACACACTCTTTTTGCGCGTCAAGACCCCCGACTTTCCCCCCTAGCATTTCCCCAAACCCCGCACTAACCTGCCCGGTATGATACGGTTTACCACCACCCGATTGCTGTCTCTCAGCCTTAGCCTACTGATGGCTTCGGTGGTGGTTTTCGCCGTGGTCGAAGTGATCCCGGGTGATCCCGCCCCCTACATGCTTGGCCTCAATGCTGCCCCTGAAGCGGTTGAGGCATTGCGCGATGAACTGGGGCTAAACGGCACCCTCTGGTCGCGTTATTTCGGCTGGGTCACGGGGATGCTGACAGGGGATTTTGGCAAGTCCTACACCTATCGCATTCCGGTCTCGGACCTCATCGCCCAACGCCTTTGGGTGTCATTGCCGCTGGCCCTGTTTGCGCTACTGCTTTCGACGCTAATCGCCTTTCCCGTCGGCCTGATCGCGGCTGCGCGCCGTGGCAAACCCAGCGACTATGTCATCATGGGCGTCACTCAGTTGGGCATTGCGGTGCCCAATTTCTGGTTCGCCATGCTGCTGGTTCTGGTGTTCGCGATTAACCTGCATTGGTTTAATGCTGGCGGCTTTGCGGGATGGGAAAACGGCCTGCTGGCGGGGCTGAAATCGCTCACCCTGCCGGCCATTTCACTGGCCCTGCCCCAAGCGTCAATTCTCGCCCGCGTTATGCGCTCATCCTTGTTGGAAACCTTGACCCAAGACTACATCCGCACCGCCCGCGCCAAGGGTTTGACCCGCGCCCAAGCGTTACGCCGCCATGCGCTGCGCAACGCCATGATCCCCGTGTTGACCATTATCGGTTTGCAGTTTTCGTTCCTGATCGCAGGCGGCATCATCATCGAAAATGTGTTCTACCTGCCCGGCCTAGGACGGCTGATTTTCCAAGGCATCACCCAGCGCGATCTGGTGGTTGTCGAAAGCGTTGTGATGTTGTTGGTGTTCGCGGTTATTACAGTCACTTTCCTTGTCGATATTGCCTATGCCGCCGTTGACCCCCGCTTGCGGAGTGGCCGATGAGGTTGCCTGTCCAGCTCATCACCGGCGCTATCCTGACAGGGTTTTTTGTGGTCGCCGTGGTGCTGTCATTCTTCTGGACCCCGCATGATGTCACCATCCTGACCATCGCTGATAAACTGCAAACTCCATCTGCAGAATACTGGCTGGGAACTGACCATTTTGGCCGCGATATGTTTTCGATGCTGATGGTTGGTGCGCGTACATCCATCGCCGTTGCTATTGTTGCCGTGGGCATCGGAATGGGAATCGGTGTGCCGATGGGGCTATTGGCTGCGGCCAACAGGGGTAGCCTTCTGGACGAGGTGATCATGCGCGGCAATGATCTGATCTTTGCCTTTCCATCGCTGGTGATCGCCATCCTGATCACCGCCGTTTTCGGCCCCTCCGCGCTGAACGCGATCCTTGCTATCGGCATTTTCAACATCCCTGTTTTTGCCCGCGTCACCCGTGGGGCCGCACTGTCGATCTGGACGCTGGACTATATTTTAGCGGCCCGAACCTGCGGCAAACGCGCCTTGCGCATTTCGGTGGAACACATCCTGCCCAACATTACCAACCTGCTGATTGTGCAAGGAACTATCCAATTCTCGCTCGGTATCTTGGCCGAGGCAGGCCTGTCTTATGTCGGCCTTGGCGCCCAACCGCCAACGCCCAGCTGGGGCCGGATGCTCGCCGATGCTCAAACCTATATCTACAGCGACGCCCGCCTTGCGTTCCTGCCCGGCATTGCGATTGTGCTGATGGTTCTGGGGCTGAACCTGATGGGCGACGGCTTGCGTGATTTGCTCGACCCGCGGATCAGGAGGGAGCGCTGATGATCTCGCTACAAAACCTCACCCTTGGCATTCATGACACGCCGATCCTGACTGATGTCAGCTTTGAAATACCGCAGGGGCAGATATTTGGACTTGTTGGTGAAAGCGGCTCTGGCAAATCCATGACCGCGCTGGCGCTGATGCAATTGCTGCCGCAAGGCAGCCTAGTTGGTGGTCACGTTATGGTCGAAGGCGCGGATGTTCTAACCCTGTCCGAGGCTGAAATGTGCGCCTTACGTGGCAATGAAATCGGCATGATATTTCAGGAACCGATGACGGCGCTGAACCCCGTGCAGACCATTGGCGATCAGGTGGCCGAAACTTTGCTGATCCACGGCAAGGCCAGCAAATCAGAGGCCGCAATAATCGCCCGTCAGATGCTGGATCGCGTTGGCCTTCCAGCCGACAGGTTCCCTACGTCCCGCTTCCCGCACGAGTTGTCGGGTGGTCAGCGCCAGCGGGTTTGCATTGCAATGGCCATCGCCTTGCGCCCCAAACTGCTGATCGCGGATGAACCGACAACTGCACTGGATGTCACCACGCAGGCGCAAATTCTGGACCTACTGCGCGAACTGGTTGTTGAGGAAAACATGTCACTGCTGCTGATCACCCATGACCTAGCAGTGGTTGCCGGAATGGCCGATCATGTAGCAGTGATGCACAAAGGCGAATTGGTGGAGCAGGGACCGACCGAGCAGTTGTTCAAAACCATGACCCATCCCTACACCAAGCAATTGTTTGAGGCTTCAAACCATCAACCAGATCGTATTGGCGACACCCAAGAGACGCCGATCCTTGAGGTGAAAAACGCCATCCGTGAATACGCTGCCCCGCGCACAAAATTGTTCCATCGCCCAGCGCCATTTCGCGCGGTGAACAATGTCAGCTTTACCCTGATGCGCGGCGAGAGCCTTGGACTGGTTGGCGAAAGCGGCTGTGGAAAATCAACCCTGACACGGGCTATTCTGGGGCTGGATCCGTTGCAGGGCGGTGAAATCCGCCTGTCGGGCGAGCCGGTTTTGGCGGGAGAACATATGTCGGCATCGCTACGGAAAAAAGTGCAAATCGTGTTTCAAGACCCCTACGGCAGTTTTAACCCGCGCCACAAGGTTCAGCGGCTGGTAATGGAGCCATTCCACCTGACCAAAGCGCCCGAAAATTCACGGGACCATGTGGCCGAGGCTTTGGAAACGGTTGGCATGGAAGCGGACGCAATGGACCGTTACATCCACGAATTTTCCGGCGGCCAGCGTCAGCGCATTGCCATTGCCCGTGCGCTGGTTCTGCACCCCGATCTGATTGTTCTGGACGAAGCCGTGTCCGCGCTGGATGTGTCAATCCGCGCCCAGATACTGGACTTGCTGGCCGACCTGCAAACGCGTCTTGGCCTGTCCTATCTGTTTATCAGCCACGACCTGACTGTGGTGCGGGCAATCACCGATCGGGTGTTGGTAATGCAAGCTGGCGAGATCGTTGAACAAGGGCCGACCGAACAGGTGTTCACCGCGCCGAGCCATCCCTATACACAGCAACTACTAGACGCCGCGCCGCAGATTCCGGACGATTGGCAGGAGACAAAACATGCTTGATAAAATCTGGTATCCAACTGACAAAAACTTTATTGGCGGCACATGGGTTTCGCCCGCCGATGGCGAATTTCTGGAGTTGGGAAACCCTTCAACTGGCGAGACGTTGACCAACATTGCGCGGGGCAAAGCGGTGGATATTGACCACGCCGTTACCGCCGCCCAAGCCGCACTAGATGGCGAATGGGGACGCACCACAGCGGTGGAACGTGGCCGCATTCTGACCCGCATTGGGCAGCTGGTTCAAACGCGGATTGAGGAGTTGGGCGAGATCGAGGCCAACGATGTTGGCAAGCCTTTGACCCAAGCCCGCAATGACGCCATCGCGCTGGCGCGTTACATGGAATTTTATGGCGGAGCAGCGGATAAAGTGATGGGTGAAACCATCCCCTATATGGACGGTTATACCGTTTACACCCTGCGTGAGGCGCACGGGGTGACGGGGCATATCGTTCCGTGGAATTACCCGATGCAGATCATCGGCCGGTCCGTCGGAGCGGCGTTGGCGATGGGCAATGCTTGCGTTTTGAAACCTGCCGAGGAGGCCTGTTTGACAGCACTTGGGTTTGCGGCCTTGGCTGAAGAGGCGGGCTTGCCAGCAGGCGCATTGAACGTGGTGACGGGGCTGGGCGAAGAGGCAGGTGCCGCACTGTCCGGCCACGCGGGCGTGCAGCATATTTCCTTTACCGGGTCGGTTGGAGTTGGCCAATTGGTGCAAGCAGCGGCAGCGCAAAACGTGGTGCCAGTGACTTTGGAACTGGGCGGAAAATCCCCGCAAGTTGTGTTTGATGACGCGGACCTTGATGCAGCTTTTCCGTTTCTGGTTGGCGCTTGCATCCAGAACGCAGGGCAGACCTGCTCGGCATCCTCGCGGGTGCTGATCCAGCGCGGGGTTTATGATGAGTTATTGGCGCGAATGGCGGACAGTTATAGCGGGATGATGGTCGGCACGGCGATGTCTGACGTTAATGTCGGACCGCTGATTTCGGCGCGGCAAAAAGAGATTGTGACGGGATTTATGGAGCAAGGTTCAGACCTGCGTATGGTTGCCCAAGGCAGTATAATCGAGGGCACACCTGAGGGCGGGCATTATGTGCTGCCGACGCTGTTTGCGGACGTTCCGCCGGACCACGTGTTGGCCCAGAGCGAGATTTTCGGACCCGTGCAAGTGGTGATCCCGTTCGAGGATGAAGCCGAGGCGATTGCGATTGCGAATGGCACCGATTTTGGACTGGTCGCATCGGTCTGGACCCGTGATGGCGCGCGGCAGATGCGCATGGCCAAAGCCTTGCGTGCGGGGCAGGTGTTTATCAACAACTACGGGGCTGGCGGCGGGGTTGAACTGCCGTTTGGCGGGGCGGGTAAATCCGGCCACGGGCGCGAAAAGGGGTTCGAGGCATTATATGGATTTTCAACCTTGAAAACTGTTGCAGCCTATCACGGATAAGATACAGCCCCGCCCAAAAACGTGGCTGCGTTACGCATTTACCATTAACACTGGTTAAGGTTCTATCCGTGTGGATTGGCCCCCGTGGCCATCATCCAGTGGTGGTCTTGGTGATGCATACCCATCGCCATAATACCAAAGAAACCCAGCGCCCGAAGTTTGGCCATATCATCCGTCGCGGTTGTCACCGTCAGCACCACGCCTGCATCATGTTCCTCGGGACTGAAGGTCCAGTCACCAACCCCGTCCATGATCCCTGAATGGGCAAAGACCATGCGCTGAATTGCGGCTTTGGTTCTGCCGACTCCAGTGACGGTAAACATAAACCCGTTTTCGAGCTCGCTGGTTTCCACGGCTGCATCTGTAAACACCAGCTCCATATCAACCAAATGTTCACGCAAACCAGAAATATTGACCTTGGACCAGTCCGTTTCTGGGTCCGCATCCAGCGCCAGCACGATTTCCTCGATTGCGGCAAAGGCGGATTGGCCTGCTTCGGTTGCGGGGTGCGTTTGCAAGCCCGTTGCCATCGTTTCGCCTTGGCTCATGGTTGCGCTATGCGTCATCGCCTCATGGTCCATACCGCTGTTGGTTTCCTGACTGATGGCAATATTTGGAGCGGTCAGCAAAAGGCCCGCTATCATAAAATGTTTCATTTTATTGTCCTGTTCCGAGTTGTTTTCCAATTCATCCTTGCCTGATAAATCCGTTTCGTGACATGATAGTAATCATGTGCATGTCCTTTTTTGACCACCTTACTCAGCTTCGTTACATCACCCGTGAGGTGCCGCGCGGAACAGCATTGTTTGAACGCGACGATCCGGTGACATCGGTTTTTCGCATTGAAAGCGGCGAGGTTCATTTGCTGCGGCGCCAGCCGGACGGGGCTGAATTTATTTTGCAGCGGGCGCGAGCGGGTAGTCTGCTGGCCGAAGCTTCGGTCACTGCACAGGCCTATCATTGTGCTGCCGAGGCGATTGCCCCCTCGGTATTATCCGTGTTTTCCCGAAACGATATTCAAAGCCTGATTGCAGATGATCCTGCCGTCACAACCGCCTTTGTTGCGCATCTGGCGCAAGAGGTTCGCGAGGCGCGGTTGCGGGCTGAAATTGTGTCGCTACGGCGTGTTGCGGACCGGCTGGATGCGTGGCTGGTCTGGAATGATAATCGGCTGCCAGACAAGGGGGAATGGCACCGGATCGCTAGTGAAATAGGGGTGTCCACAGAGGCGCTGTATAGGGAGCTTGCGCGGCGTCGGTAAAGCGTGGCAAGTTGTGAATAACGCGGGTAAATACGAGGACTATCCAATGCGACTAAAGGGGAAAACAGCGATTGTCACTGGGGCTGGATCGGGCTTTGGCACGGGCATTGCGGCCAAATTTGTAGCCGAGGGGGCGCGGGTGATGGTTGCCGATATCAATGGCGATGCGGCTGTTGATGTGGCGAAAGAACTGGGCGCGATTTCACAGGTTGTCGATGTGGCAAACGGGGAGAGCGTGAAGGCGATGATTGCGGCGGGGCAAGCGGCGTTCGGGCAGATTGATATTGTAGTGAACAACGCGGGCGTCACCCATATGCCCGGCCCGTTGGAGGAAATTTCAGAGGAAGATTTCGACCGTGTTTTGGCAGTGAATGCCAAGTCGGTTTACCTGACCGCGCGCGAGGTTGTGCCGCTGATGAAGGCGGCGAAATCCGGTGTGATTTTAAACGTCGCATCGACCGCAGGTGTGTCGCCGCGCCCGAACTTGAACTGGTACAATGCATCCAAGGGCTGGATGATCACAGCGACCCGCACAATGGCGGTTGAGCTGGCGCCGTTCGGCATTCGGGTCAATGCGATCAACCCTGTTGCGGGCGAAACGCCGTTGCTGAAAACCTTTATGGGCGAGGACACGCCAGAGATACGGGCGAAGTTCCTGTCGACCATTCCATTGGGGCGGTTTTCAACACCCGAGGATATGGGGAATGCGGCGGCATTTCTGTGTTCAGACGAGGCGAGCATGATCACCGGTGTGGCGATGGAAGTGGACGGTGGGCGTTGTATATAAGGGTGATTAGATGAGAGTCGGAGCGCATAATCTGATAACTGATGTGGCGGGTTTACGGGTTGGTAATGCCGCTGATGCCCATGTTAAATCGGGGACAACTGTGCTGATTGGAGACATGCCATTTGTGGCGGGTGTGCATGTGATGGGCGGGGCGCCTGGAACCCGCGAAACCGATTTATTGGCCCCTGACAAAGTGGTGCAAGAGGTGGATGCGCTGGTGTTGTCAGGTGGGTCGGCCTTTGGTCTGGATGCGGCATCAGGTGTGGGGGATAGGTTACGCAAAATGGGCCGCGGGTTTGATGTTGGCGGCCAAAATGTGCCGATTATTCCGACGGCGATCCTGTTTGATTTGCTGAATGGTGGCGACAAGGATTGGGTTGAAAATCCTTACCGTAATCTGGGCGTAATGGCGCTGGATAATGCGGGTGTTGAATTTGCATTGGGCAGTCATGGGGCGGGCGCTGGGGCGACAGTGACAGGGCTAAAAGGCGGGCTGGGATCGGCGTCGGTTGTGCTGGAATGCGGCGTGACTATTGGGGCGTTGGTGGCGGTAAATGCGTTGGGGTCGGTGACGGTTGACGACGGGCCTGAATTCTGGGCGGCACCGTTTGAAATGGGGGGTGAATTTGGCGGTGGCAAGGTGGCCACACAGTATGACGCACATCACGAGCCATTCCCCGAAGCGCAGTTGGGTGAAAGCACCACGATTGCGATTATCGCCACCGATGCGGTGATGACCCAAGCGCAGGCAACGCGGATGGCAACGGCAGCACATGACGGGATGGCGCGGGCGATTGTGCCGAGCCATACGCCGTTTGACGGTGATCTGGTGTTCGGGGTTTCGACGGGTAAAGTCGAACTGCCCGATCCGGTGTTTGATCCGTTGCGATTGGGACATGCAGCGGCGGTTTGCCTGAGCCGCGCGATTGCGCGGGGGGTTTATGAAGCGACGGGTGAGGACGGGGATGTACTGCCGACTTGGGCGGAGAAATTCGGCTGAACGCAACGCGCGGTGGGGGTGTTTGGCGGGTTTAGGTAAAAGCAGGCGAATCAATAGGTAAACAAGGGTTTTGGGGCCGGTTTTGGCGTATGGATACCGTATGGTTTTTCTACATACGCGCTGCACGAATTGGCGCATTAACGGTGCGGACGCTGTGAAGTGTTAAAGCTAGGTAAACGCCAGCTCTAGCCCAGCAATGCCCCCATCAAGGCGCTGTCCTCGTCCGCCAGATCATCAATCACATCGAAATGGTGCCGGTCGGGTGTGATGGTCAGGGATGTATTATCCCACGCATCTGCCAGCCAACGGGCCTGGTCCAGAAATGCGGGGCGTTCATCTGCGCCGACCCAGACGTGGGTGGGAATATTGCGCAGGGATTTGGTGAGCAGCGGGCTTTGGCTGATTGCTTCTTCCGTATCCAGTTTTAGGGTGTCATTCATTTTGGTGTGCAGCAAGGGGCGCAGGTCGGACAGGGGCGAAATGGGCACGATGTTTTGCAAGCGATTCGCCACTGTGAGCGCCACATCCGCACACCGCATCCGCGCGACCAAATGACCGCCAGCGGAGTGACCCGTGAGCACAATCGGGCCGGTGACGGCTTTGGCAGCGGTATCAATTGCGCGGGCAATTTGCTGGGTGATTTCGGAAATGTGCACGGCAGGGGCCAAGGTGTAGGAGGGCATTGCCACGGCCCAGCCGCGGTCTGTGGCCCCTGCCGATAAATGTGACCATGATTTATTGTCAAAGGCCATCCAGTAGCCGCCATGCACGAACACCATCAAGCCTTTGGGTTTGCCAGACGCGGGGTAGAACAGATCGAAGACTTCGCGGTCGCTGGTCCCGTAAGACAGGTTCAGGCGGGCGCGGCCTACGGCATTTTCAACGCTGCGCCATTCATGCGCGGCGTCTTCCCATTTTGGCGGGTAGCTATCGGCGTCGTTGATGTAGGCACCGTTTGAGTAGGCGTCGTCGTAATCCATCTGGTATCCTTTGGCGCTCTCTAGCTAATGCTGGACAAGTTTGCGCATGCGTGGTTTGGATTTGCCTAACGGCAATTGCAGGAGAACGTCATGTTAGATTCCAAAACCGATTTAGCAACCCTATTGAAAGATCCGAGCCTGTTGGCGACCAAAGGCTATGTTGACGGGGCGTGGGTGGAAGCCAGCGATGGTGCCACATTCGAGGTGCGCAACCCAGCACGGGGTGATGCAATTTGCACGGTGGCGGATTTGCCCCGTGCGGATGTGAGACGTGCCATTGCGGCGGCTTATGTTGCGCAGAAAAAGTGGGCAGCGCTGACGGCCAAGGAGCGGGCCAATGTGTTGCGTCGCTGGTATGAGTTGATGATTGAGAATGCCGATGATCTGGCCATCATCCTGACCGCTGAAATGGGCAAGCCTGTGGGCGAGGCACGTGGCGAGATCGTTTATGGCGCGTCGTTTATCGAGTGGTTTGCCGAGGAGGCCAAGCGGGTTTACGGCGAGACCATTCCAGGCCATCAAACGGACAAACGCATCACGGTGATCAAGCAGCCAATCGGTGTTGTCGGCTCCATCACCCCGTGGAATTTTCCCAACGCGATGATCACCCGCAAGGCCGGACCAGCGTTGGCGGCGGGCTGTGCTTTTGTGGCGCGGCCATCGGAACTGACGCCATTGTCGGCCTTGGCGTTGGCGGTGCTGGGTGAGCGGGCGGGCCTTCCGGCGGGGGTGTTTTCTGTGGTGCCATCGACGGACGCATCTGGTGTGGGCAAGGAATTTTGCGAGAACCCGACTGTGCGCAAACTGACCTTTACAGGGTCCACCAATGTGGGGCGTATTTTATTGCGCCAAGCCGCAGATCAGGTGATGAAGTGTTCGATGGAATTGGGCGGCAACGCGCCGTTCATCGTGTTTGATGATGCCGATCTGGATGCCGCTGTCGAAGGTGCAATGATCTGCAAGTTCCGCAATAATGGCCAGACTTGTGTATGTGCGAACCGGATATATGTGCAGGCGGCGGTCTATGATGAATTCGCCAAAAAGCTGGCTGTGGCGGTTGGCAATCTGAATGTCGGCGACGGGTTGAATGATGGCATCACCACGGGGCCGTTGATCAGTGAGGCTGCTGTTGAAAAAGTGCAGGCGCATCTGGATGATGCCACAGCTAAAGGCGCGGAAATTCTGATGGGCGGCAAGGGGCATAATCTGGGCGGCACGTTTTATCAGCCCACTGTGGTCACGGGTGTGACCCAAGCGATGAGCGTGGCGCAAGACGAGACCTTTGGTCCGTTGGCCGCCCTGTTCAAGTTCGACACTGTGGACGAGGTGATCGAGATGGCCAATGACACTATTTTCGGGTTGGCGTCGTATTTCTATGCCAATGATCTGAGCCGCGTATATAAGGTGGCCGAGGCGCTGGAATATGGCATGGTCGGCATCAACACCGGCATCATTTCAACCGAGGTTGCGCCATTTGGCGGGGTCAAGCAGTCGGGCTTGGGCCGTGAAGGTTCGCGCCACGGGATGGAAGATTATCTGGAGATGAAATATATCTGCATGTCGGTTTAAGCGGGTTGCGTATAACCCAGTTTAGAGCATTCATCTGGCAAGCCGAAGCCGTGGTTGCACAGCAACTGCGTTCGGTTGTTAGATGGATTCACTTTAACGCAACATGCTTTAGGCGGGTTCAGGCTCTACTGCTTCGCTTGCGAAACATTCCGCCAAATGGGCGAAACTTGCGGCGGTGTTGTCTGGCTCGGGGCGGGCCAAGAAGCTGTCGAGTTGTGGCCAGACCTGAATGGCGGCGTCGATCATCGGGTCTGATCCGGTCGAATACAACCCCGCCTGAATCATCATTTCGGCGCGATCATATGCGCCCAGCAAGCGGCGGGCCTGACTGATTAGATCGTTTTCATCCGGCGTGGCGGCGGCGGGTAGGCTACGCGATACCGAACGCAGCAGATCAATCGCCGGAAACCGCCCGCGTTCGGCGATTTTGCGGTCCATCACCACATGCCCATCCAGCACACCGCGCAGGATGTCGGCCACTGGTTCCTCCATGTCAGAGCCCGCGACCAGCACGCTGAACACAGCCGTAATGTCGCCCACATCATCCGTTCCCGGACCTGCACGTTCGCACAGGGACATGATCATATGCGAGGTTGATGGCGGATAGCCGCGCAAGGAGGCAACCTCGCCCGAGGCCAGTGCGACCTCGCGGTGGGCTTCGGCAAAGCGGGTAATGGAATCGGCCAGTAGCAATACATGTTTGCCTTGGTCGCGGAAATGTTCGGCCACGGCCATTGCTGTCCATGCGCAACGACGGCGCACCAGCGGGGACTGGTCCGAGGTGGCGGCGACCACGACGGCGCGTTTCATACCCTCTGGCCCCAGCACGTGATCGACAAATTCCCGCACTTCTCGGCCCCGCTCACCAATCAGGGCGATCACTACCACATCAGCCGATACCCCGCGGGCAAAGTCGGCCAGCAGGGTGGATTTACCAACGCCAGACCCCGCGAACAGGCCAATCCGCTGGCCACGCACAATCGGCAACATCGTGTTAAAGATCGCCACGCCGGTTTCCAGACGTTCCCCCAGCGGGCGACGTTCCGTAGCCTTTGGTGGGGCAGCACGCATCGGACGCGGGGCTACTCCACGCATCAGGAGGCGCCCGTCCAATGGCTTGCCAGATGGATCAATCACACGGCCGATCCAGTTGCTGTCAGGCGCGATTGTTGCCTCCCCCAGCAAAGTGACGCGATCATTGATCACCACACCTTCGGCGGAACGGTCGGGCAGGATGACCACTTCGTCGCGCGTCAGTTGCAAGACCTCGCCGCCCATTGTGACATTGCCACGACGCATAATGCTGACCTGATCGCCCAGACTGGCGGTAGCCGACAGCCCTTTGACGGTGAGCGTTCCGCGCCCGATTTCGACCACGCGACCAACGCTATGCACGGGGCGCAGTGCTGCAATTTCTGCCGTAAGGCAATCCATATCTATTACCGTCACCGGATTCTCCTGTTTGGTTCTGACAACCTTTTCTAAAGGAATCACAGTTAAGCATTGGTTGAAATTACTCGAGGGAGAAGCCCCGATGTTTGAAAAACTAGAGATATTCCAGATGGCAGGCGCAATGGCCCGCCACGCTGCATCGCGTCAGGCACTGACCGCGCAGAATATCGCCAATGCCGATACGCCGGGCTATAAGGCCCGCGATCTGGCGTCTTTTGCCGATACATATCGTGATCAATCCGGCGGGATGGAAATTCGCGCCACGCGGGCAGGACACCTTATGGGAAGCAGTGCCTATTCGTCTGCGCCGCGTATCATCGCGGGAGCGGGTAGCGAATCGCCCAATGGCAACAATGTGTCGCTTGAGGGCGAGATGATGAAGGCCACCGAAATTAGCGGGAACCATAAACGCGCCATAGCCATCTACCAATCATCAATGGGCATTCTGCGCACCAGTCTAGGCCGCAGGTAAGGAGATATTATCATGAGTGAATTGATGAAAATCCGCGCATTGGCGACCAGTGGCATGCAGGCACAGGCCGCCCGCCTGCGCCATGTTTCGGAAAATATTGCCAATACAGATACCCCCGGTTACCGCCGGAAAACGGCATCTTTTGAAGATGTGGTTACAGGGGGGCAACGCACGGGTGAAGTGAAAATCGGTCAGGTGGAACTTGACCGGTCCGAACTGACGCGGATCTATGATCCGGGGCATCCGCTTGCGGACGAAAATGGTAACTATGATGGATCGAACGTCAATCTAGTGATCGAAATTGCTGACGCGCGCGAAGCGCAGCGCAGCTATGAGGCGAACCTCAAAATGTTCGATCAGGCGCGGCAAATGTCGTCCAGCCTGCTTGAACTATTGCGCAGATAAAAGGTGATCTAGAATGGACATTAAATCCTCACTCGCAGCCCAGCAATATGCAGCAACCCGCCCCGCGACAGCGCCAAAGCCTGACGCGGGTGCGGGCGGGCTGGGGGCCTTTGGCCAAGTTGCTGCCGATTTTGCCGCAACCCTGCAACAGGGCGAAGACGTGGCCAAGGCGGCTATGGCAGGTGGTGCCGACCCGCTGTCATTGGTCACCGCGCTGGCGCAAACCGAATTGGCAATCGAGACCGCCGTGACAGTGCGCGACAAGGTGGTCGAGGCTTATCAAGAAATCCTGAGGATGCCAGTCTAATGAACGAGCTGATATTTTTTGATACCCTGCGAGAAGGGTTATGGATTGCGGTGGTTATATCGCTGCCGATTCTGACGGTTGCGCTGATAACGGGCCTAACGGTTGGCCTGTTTCAGGCGCTGACCTCTATTCAGGAAATGACGCTGACGTTTGTGCCCAAACTGGGTGCAATTCTGGCGGTGTTCTGGGTTTCAATGAGTTTCATGACCGAAACGCTGGTGTCATTTTTCACCAGCACCATCATTCCATTGATCGCAGGAGGATAGGCATGGAAAATGCTGGATACACCACCCTGACCCGTCAAGCTGGCCTATTGCGCGAGATGTCGACAGTGGCGAATAACCTTGCCAATCTATCGACTACAGGGTTTCGCAAAGAAGGTGTGATTTTTGCCGAACACATCAAGGCGCTGGACGGCAAAGAAAGCTCGCTCTCTATGGCCACCGCAAACGTACGGCTGACCATGCAACAGCAGGGCACCCTGACCCAGACCAACGGCAGCTTTGATTTCGCTATCGAGGGCGACGGTTTTTTCATGATCGAAACGCCGGATGGCCAGCAACTGACCCGAGCTGGCAGTTTTACCCCCAATGGCGAGGGTGAGCTGGTCACGCCGGATGGGTACCGTTTACTGGATGGCGGTGGTTCCCCAATTTTCATTCCGCCCGATGCGCGTTCAATCACGGTATCGGCGGACGGAACACTTAGTGCTGATGGTCTGCCACAAACCCAGATCGGACTGTATACGCCCGCTGATCCCACCGACCTGACCCGTCAGAACGGGGTTCGGTTTCAGGTTAAGGGTGATGTTGTTCCGGTTGAGGATTCCGCCATTATGCAGGGGTTCGTCGAGGATTCCAACGTGAACCCCGTGATCGAAATTGCCCGCATGATCGAGGTTCAGCGCTCTTATGAACTGGGTCAGGGTTTTCTGGATAAAGAGGATGAACGCATTCGCGGCGTCCTTTCTACCCTTGGTCGATAAATAACAAAAGGAGGCCCAGATGCGCGCCCTTAAAATTGCCGCCACCGGAATGATGGCCCAACAGATGCGGGTCGAGGTGATCTCGAACAACCTCGCCAATATGAGCACAACCGGATACAATGCCCGGCGTGCCGAATTTGCCGATCTGCATTACCAACAAGCCACACGTGCGGGGACAATCAATGCCGCAGACGGGACGGTTTTACCAACCGGTGTTCAACTGGGATTGGGGGTGCGGCCAGCATCGGTTTCCGTGCAACTGGCGCAAGGGTCACTGGCGGCCACGGGTGGTGATCTGGATTTGGCGATTGAGGGGGCGGGATATTTTGAAGTGACCCTGCCGTCCGGCGCTTCAGGCTACACTCGGGACGGTGGGTTGAAACGCTCTGCCGACGGGTTGATCGTGAATTCGGAAGGTTACGGCGTGGTGCCCGATATCACCATCCCGTCCGACGCTCGCAGCATCGCCATCAACGCCGAGGGTGAGGTGTATGCCTATTTCAACGACCGCGTGGAACCCGAATTATTAGGTCAGTTCACACTGGCCACATTCACCAATCCAAAGGGGATGGAGGCGATCGGAAGCAACCTGTTTCTGGAAACGGGAGCCTCTGGACCTGCCCTAGTCAGTTCGCCTGGTGAAAACGGCTTGGGAGTATTGCGCCAAGGATATCTGGAGAATTCTTCCGTTGATGCCGTGCGCGAAATCACCGAATTGATCGAAGCCCAGCGCGGTTATGAACTGAATGCAAAAGTTATCTCTGCCGCTGATCAAATGCTCGGCGCAACCACACAGATCCGCTGATGGTGAAATGGATTTTTATAATATTTTCACTTTTCGCCTCAACCGCCTTTGGCGAAACTCTTGTTGCGACGCGAACTATACGCAGTCACTCAATTATCACCGCCGATGACGTCCTTCTTAAGGATGTGGACATTGCCGGGTCGCTTGACCGGATTGAAGATGCCGTGGGGCTGGAGGCGCGGGTGGTTTTATATGCAGGTCGTCCTATTCGTCCGAGCGACGTTGGGCCAGCAGCAATCATCAAGCGAAACCAGATTGTTATGCTGGTTTATCGACGCGGCGGCTTGCGCATAATGGCTGATGCTCGTGCGTTGGGGCGCGGTGGCGTTGGTGATTATTTGCGAGTGATGAACCTGACATCCCGCACCACAATTACCGGAATAATTGGTGCTGACGGCACTGTCACCGTTGGCCGATAAAATAAATATAAGGACCTGTAAATGTCTCGATCTTCTTGCCTATCCCTGATCATCATCCTGTTGGCTACATCAGGCTGTGCCAAGTTGAAAACCGTTGGGCAGGTTCCGCCACTAACACCGATTCAAGGCACGGATGAACAGTATGCAATGATGACCCCTTCCCTTGTGCAAAGCGTTGAGCGGCACCGGCCCGCGGATACCGCCTCGCTCTGGGATGCAGGCCGGCAGTCATTATTGGGGGATCGGCGCGCCGTTCAGCGCGGTGATATTTTGACTGTTGTTATCGAGATCGATGACAAGGCCGAGATTTCAAATTCAACCGCTCGCAATCGCAATGGGTCTGAACGGGCAGGCCTGCCAAACCTGTTGGGTATCCCGCAGCGCATCGATGAAAAACTTCCGGCAGGGGCGACAATGGGAACCGCCTTTGAAAGCAATTCGACCAGCACCTTTGCTGGGGACGGATCGGTCCGGCGCAAGGAAAAACTTACTCTTAGGGTTGCCGCGACCGTTGTGGATGTGTTGCAAAACGGTGTGCTAGCAATTCAAGGCTCACAAGAGGTTCGGGTGAACTTTGAAATCCGCGAGCTGTTGATCTCGGGTTATGTTCGCCCCGAGGACATTTCGCGCCAAAACCAGATCACATATGACAAGATTGCTTCGGCCCGAATTTCATACGGTGGGCGCGGTCAGATATCAGATGCGCAGCAGCCCCGCTATGGCCAGCAGGCTGCCGATATTATCCTGCCATTTTAACGAGGTTAGTTATGGGTAAAATACTCCCTATTCTATTTGCACTTATTGGTGTTGGCGCTGGCATCGGGGCGGGCGTCATGCTGAAACCTGAACCGATTGTGGAAACCGATGCTGCCACTTGTGGTCCCGAAGCCAAAGAGGGCCACGTCGAGACTGCCCGTGACACGGATGAACAAGGTAATGACGTTGTTCCTGAATACGTGAAAATGAATAACCAGTTTGTCATACCCGTGGTCAAGGACGGGAAAATGGCCGCACTGGTTGTATTATCAATCAGTCTTGAAGTGACGCCCGGCGGGAAAGAAGCAACGTTTCAAAGAGAGCCAAAACTGCGGGATGCATTCAACCAGGTCCTGTTTGACCACGCAAATGCAGGCGGGTTTGAGGGGACATTTACCAACAGTAATAATATGACCCTGCTTAGGGATTCCCTGTATGAGATTGCCAAAAAAGTTGCAGGCCCCGTCGTCAAGGACGTGCTGATTGCGGAAATTGTGCGGCAGGATGTTTAACTGATACTTTCACAGCTTGTTATGTTTTAACCGTGCAGCATCCGAAGCCCTAACCACAAGCCGTCGCACAGCTTCATCTTTGCCGAATGCTTTTTGCGTGTGCATTTTTTGCTCATCCTTTACCGCAATCAAGGCTGCTCTTTGGGTGTTCAGATTCATTATTTCTTTTTGCCTCCACATTCTCCAGCGATCATCGGCCCCTGCATAAAGTGCAATATCCACACACCCGTTATTCGTAAGTGATGCATCCCTGTCTGTGCCTGACGTGTTCAGGCTCTGGATCTGGCTCGCTTTTCTTTGCTCTTCCCTTACGGTGCGCTGAAGCTTCATCATTTCTACGTCTAGCGCCATTTGGGTTAAGGCACGTAGCGTTTTCAACTGTTTCTCCAATTACACACGCCCCCGAGGCTGTGCTACATTCCGCAGCTTTTCTGCAAAGCGAATTGCGGCAGCCACAGCATGGTAATGTTCTGGCCGAACTTCCTGCCCGATCTCGACAGTTGCAAATAGTGTTCGGGCTGTGGGTGGATCACGATGAATTGGCACTCCAGCTTCGGCAGCCGCCTCTCTTATCCGCGCAGCAATTTCATCCACACCCTTGGCCACACAGGACGGTGCGGCGCCGGAACTTCGATTCCATTTCAATGCAACTGCATAGTGCTCTGGGTTAACAATGATAACATCAGCTTCCGGCACATCAGCCAGCATCTGGTTCATTGCAATAGCATACCCCTTTTGCCGGCGTTGTTGTTTCATGTGCGGATCACCCTCGCTCTGCTTTGCTTCGTCTGTCATTTCCTTACGTGACATCATATTTCGGCGGGTATGTTCGGCCTTTTGAAACAGAAAATCCACAGCCCCTATGGCAAGGGCGATGATTAAAACAATGGATAAAAATTCCACGACCAGGCGCAGCAAAACGCTTGTCACCATTGCGGGGGAAAGGTGCACAGTTCCCAAAATTTCAGGCAGCTTGGTTTTCAAAAACATGGCCAGCACTACAGAATATATCAACAGTTTGAAAAAGCTTTTCCCAAACTCGAATAAACCGCTGCGCCCGAATTTATTCTTGGCATTCGAAAGGAGTGAAATGCGCGAGCGTTTCGGGGTCAGTTTTTCTGGTGCCACAATAAAACTACGCTGGGCAAGAATTGTAAGCAATACAAGTAACCCCGGAATAAGAAACCATGGGCCAACAGAGGTTAGCAGTACTTTCATTATCCCGCCGGAGGTCGATTGTGCACTGTCATTAAAGAATATTTCGGAGATTTGATCGGAATTTTCCAGCATATTGGCCAATAACTGTCCAAAATTGGAGGTCAACACAGCACCCATAGCAACGGCAACCAACAAAATCCCACCATAAGATGCTGCGGTATTCAAATCCGTAGATTTCGCAACTTCGCCTTTTTTACGTGCATCATCCAGCTTCTTTTGTGTTGGCTCAAATTGCTTGTCGTCGTCCTCAGCTCCGCCGCTCATCTGCGCCACCCAAACGGAATTTGTAGATACTCTGACAGCTCGCTCGACCAGACTGACAACATCAACGGCAGAACCAGAAACATTAGAACGAGCGCCCCGGCTGTGATCGCCGGCGCCCCGACAAATGCCACCATCAACTGTGGCATTGCCCGATTAATCACGCCAAGCGCTACATTATATATCAGTGAGGCAATGATAAATGGCGCTGCCAATGTAAACGCCAATGCAAAGGCGCTTGCCACCTGTGATACACCCCATTCGCTGAGCACCGCTGCGTCAGGAAACCGGCCGGGCAACAATACATCATAAGACAGGATTATGGCCTCGGCCAATCTCACATGAAGGCCGCCCATTACCGCAAGGGCAAGGCCGCCGAAAACCAGAAGATGGCCAATAGCCGGTTGCGGGTCAACTCCGACGCTGCCGCCGAAAACCTGCGACAAAGATGTTGCTTGTGCCGCAATTGATCCAGCCATTTGCAGCGCAAAGATAAACAGGCGGAACCCGATCCCCAGCGCAAGACCTGCCAATGCCTCGGTGGCAAGGAGTATCGACAAAATCCCTTGATCTTTGGTTAAGGGCTCCACTTGGCTGGCGACAGCTGGCGTGACGATTACCGTAAATCCCAGTGCTAGCCCAAGGCGAACACGCTGTGGAACTGAACTTTCCCCAAAGGCCGGAAGCACAGCCATCGCCGCCCCTACCCGCAAAAAAACAATAATGCCTGTCAGCAAACCTTCTTGTCCAAATTCCTGAAGGGTGCTCAAAGCTGCATTCATGCCGGAACCAAACCGACAAGAGAAGGCCGTGCCTCAATTCCGATTTCCTCAAACGAGAGCACGGGATTTGTGATTCCCTTTGCCGAAAGAACTGTTCGCAAAAACCGTCGCCGGTGGCGCGGTGTTGCTATCGCAGGATAAATTCCAGTCTCTGATGCCCGCGCCAGTTTTTCGGCCACGCCATTCGCCAACCTGTTGAAATCATCCGGCGGTAAGGCAACATCGCCATAGCCACGGTCTCCTTCAATCTGATAGGTCGTAAACGTTTGCTCCCATTCCGGTGCTAATTGGATTAGCGGGATCGTACCATCATCCCGTTTCATCTCGGCAACCAATTGAAATCCTAGGCGTTGCCGGACGTGCTCGCAAATTGCATCTGGTGACGGATTTACTGGTCGAGCCTCGGCAATCGCCTCAAGGATCAATGGAAGATTACGAACAGAAACCCGCTCCTCCAATAACAGGCGCATTACCGTCAGCAGCAGGTCTACAGGTACTTTATCAGGCATCAATTCATCCAGCATTCGCCGATTTGCTTCTGCTCGTTGGTCGTCCGACAGGTTAACAAATTCGTCCAACAACCTTCGCAATGCCTTCAACGTCAACAGCCGCGCAAAATTTCGTTTGATCACTTCTAAAAGGTGGGTGGCCAAGACTTCTGTCGCTGTAACAATCGTCACACCGGATAGGGCCGCTTCTTCTTGTGCTTCGGTTCCAATCCAGCGGGCAGGGGCACCATATACCGGCTCGCTCACATCTTCACCCCCGGGCAAAATATCCGGCCCATCTGGCAGCAATGCCAAGGCGCACTCCGGTCGCAATTGATCGCGCACTTGCTCGACCCCTTGAACCTTAACCACATATGTACCCGCAGGCAGAGATGCATCATCTGTCAATCGGATTTCGGGCAGGATCAGCCCAAAGGAGGACGCAACATGGGTTCTCATATTTGCGATACGTGCATCCAGACCCGTTGCCGGATCCAACACCATACTGACCAGATCGGGGGCAAACTCGACATGGATATCTTCCAAATCGAGCAAATCCCCCATCGGGGTCCGGGTTGGTTGTGCCTCAACCTCTTGCGCTGTTTTCTGCTCATGGGATTTCTTTTTTATTGCAGAGTTACGCATAGCCCATGCGCTGGCCGACAGAACAACCGCGCCAACCATAAACGGGAAAAACGGCAAGCCCGGAACCAGTGCAAATAGCGCCATCAATACGGCAACAGTCGTAAGCGCTGCCGGATATCGCCCCAATTGGCCGATAAGCTCACGGTCAACCGACCCTTTTGTGCCGCCCCGTGACAATAACAAAGCCGACGCAATCGAAATAATAACCGCCGGAATTTGCGAGACAAGACCATCACCAACCGTCAGAATTGCATAGGTTTCAAAGGCGTCGGACAAGGGCATCCCGTGCATTACAACACCCATGACCAGGCCCATTACAAGGTTTAACAAAGTGATAAGCAACCCGGCAACAGCATCACCTTTGACAAATTTTGACGCGCCGTCGAGGGACCCGAAGAATGTCGTTTCTGCCTGCTCTCTCTCGCGGCGGGCTTTTGCTTCAGCGTGATCAATTGCACCGGCGGACATATCACTATCAATTGCAAGCTGCTTACCCGGCATCCCGTCAAGCGCAAATCTTGCGCCTACTTCGGCCATGCGCGCGGCCCCTTTGGTGATCACAATGAAATTCACGATGATCAACACGCCAAAAACAACAAGCCCCATAAAGACGCTTCCACCCATGACGAAATTTGCGAAGCCTTCGATGACATTACCTGCGGCCCCGGTGCCTGTATGCCCCTCGCCAATAATCAATTTTGTCGAAGATACATTCAGCGATAAGCGCAACATCAAGGATGCTAACAGAACTGTTGGGAACGCCGAAAACTCCAGTGGTCGCTCAATAAAAAGTGTTATTGTGAACATAAGAATGGCCAGCGCGAATGATGCGGCCAACCCTATGTCCAAGACCCATGACGGCACCGGCAAGATCATCATTACGATGATTGCCATCAACGCCAACGCCAGCAGAATTGTGGGCTGGAAAATACTGGAAAGTATAAATGATGGCTTATCCATCATCTTGTCCTATCGCGATCAGGCGCTGTGCCGTTTGCCTTGCCCTCAGTGGAACCAGCGACCCGTGTGTGCGAGGGCCGCTATTACCTAACAGCAGTGGATAATGGTTAGTGCGAACAACCGGGTTAAGCTCCGGCAAATTCGGTGCATCCACCGCAACTGTTAATAATGGGGGCGGTGAGGTGTCATTTCCAAGCAGAGCCTTTCGAAATGCATTAAACCGTTTTTCGTACTTATCCGCATATTTTGGTGTGCGCGAATGATATGCGCCTGCTGCACTACTCCAGTCTCCTTTTTCCCGATATAGTTTCAGAAGAAAATTCGCGGCATATAATGCGTTTGGATTTGGCTCGAACATCTCCTCAATCGAGGCAAACTCTTGTCCGTGCCACTTATAGTTTATCTGGAAACAACCAACATCAAAACTGCGGGCACCACGCTTATAGTTCTTGTAAACATAGGCCCTCGCGTTATCTTCATTATCAAACCAGACTCCCTTGCCCTCCATGTTGACCGTCCATGGCCAGGGGCGCATTTCCCCACTTCGACTACGCCCCGTTTCGGTTAGTGAAATTGCTTGCAACACAGAAACCGGAACCCCGGTTTTTTGCGCAGCATATGCCGCAGCCTGATCGCAGATTAGCGACAAATCCTGCGCAGAATTCACACGATCCGGCACAAAAACAACCGCAAGAAACATAGATGTTACAAGAATAAAGCGATGGAAAAACTTGCAAATATATTTGCAATAACTGGCAGATTTCATGGCCAACATATTTCTGTTTTTCAGGGCAGTTCTGGCCATTATTGAATGCAATTCTTGCTATGGTTTCTCAATCAAAATACGCCACAACCCTTTAGAAAATATGACTAAAACAAGTATTATGAGCCTTCTTGTGTAAGGGTGGGATATTCCTCCAACAACCGCTCTATAGTATCCCGTTCTGTTTTGCTCATCGTTAGCAAAGAATTATCTCGTGCAATAACTTCATTGATTGAAGGTTCTACCTCATCCACGGGTTTGTTTTGTGTTAGCATTATTTGCGCGACTGCTTGCTCTATACTTGATCCTGTCAAAGACAGTTGCGTCCAATCCTCTGATCGCCACATAGCATATTTCTGGCTTTCACGATCCTGTCCTGCACCATACTCACGCGCGGCATCCATAAAGTTTCCTGCTTTCTCATACGCCAATGCCCGTAGTATTGCGGCTTCTTCACCCGCGATGTTTTCAAGAATCATAATTGCTCGCTCTGCTTTCCCGTCGAGAATTGAAGCATGGGCCAATATCATACGGTCATCGGTTACCGGTGAAGTAGGTGCAGCCAGCACCTTCTCGGCCATAGCCGACCAACCTTCTTTTAACAGCCGTAAAGCCAGTTTTCTTCTGGTTTCGCGAGATATGACCTGACGGTCTATTTCACCTTGGGCTGCCATAACAAACTGCAACAAAGCAACTTCTGTGGCATCGTCAGTGACGCTTTCTATTACATCCTCCCAGGTTTTTTCTTTCTCTTGCTTATCCAATTGCGTAAATGAGTCCAGCTTCTGAAGCGTTCCTAATGCTTTTTGATATTCCCCGATCTGACCAAAAGACATCGCAATCAATCGTGTTAGATCTGCACCAATTCTTGTATCTTGCTGTTCAAAAATATGGGATTCTGCTGTGGCAAGGAGCGCGTGATCAATATTACCATCACCTTCCAGTCGCACCTCAAGCAGCTCGATTATTGCCTTTGGTGCTATCGCACTATCTTCAACGATTATTTCCTCTAATGCATTTTCTGCGGAATTATTAAGCCCGCGCTGCAAATCAAGCCGTGCATCAAGTAGACGGAAATCCGGCCCGACTTCTCCTGGTGCACGGGCGATGGCATTTCTTATTGAACGGGCAGTGCCAAGGTCATCGAATTCTAGGAATTTCTGCGCCAAGCGCGGGCCAAGAAGCTTTCTAAGATGAACTGGTAAGTTGGAAAATGCGCCAATTACCGGAACACGGTTGATATTGTCTTGTTTTGAAAAAGATGGCGTGGCCAAGGCAGCCCACAAAGCAACATCAGTATCACAACTGATTTGCCCTTCAAAATACGGATTTCGCTCAGATGCCATTCCGTCAACAATTCGCGCCATTGCTGATAAGGTATTTTCATCCTCAAGTGTCACATCAAAAGTCGCAAGCACATCCAAGGCTTCCACGCCGAAGCCCGCATAAATATATGCTTTTACCAGATCCTCCACGGCGCGTTCATCAATCTGGTCAAACTCGCCTGAAATCTTACCTCTTTTCTCAGAGACTCTGGCCAATACTGAATCTGCGTCACCCCAATTAACCACATTAAATTGTGCATCCGAAAGACATTCTGACCCGCTATCTGTCATTAAACCGGATGTGGTTAAATTTGCAAACTCACGATCTATACTGCTTTCAATATGAATGTTGATCTGCGGTTTTGTAGATGGTGCCAGCGCTTCTATTTCCACAGAATTTGCGGGATCGTCTCTATCTTGACCCACATCTGGCGGATCTGGAAGATTGGCATCCAGCAATCCTTGTGAGGCAGCACGGCCAATCTGACGCAGTATTGTAGATTGCATTTCCGCGACACGATGTGTTGGTAGTTGACTCGCAGCGTCGTCATTTTCAGCAAACACTCCAACTCTAGGGCTGGTTTGAGATCGCACAATCGGCGTCCCAAACGGAAGAATGTCCGTTGATAAAACCTGCGCAGTTTCGGCAAAAATATCTGGAGGGTTTTCAGTCGTGCTCGCATCGACATTCTGATCTTCAGAAAGCTCACCAGAGTCGAATGCAGTTTCGAATCTTGACGTAGAAGATGGCTGCCCATCTTTAATATCTACAACCAGCAACCCGGGTCTGAATTCAAATGCATCGGCATAGCATTCGCATCCCAGAGCCAAGATGATACGCGTGTTATCCTCGGAAACCGTCAGGTTTTTTATCCTGTCACGAGAAATCCGGCGATACACATCCGAGATATCGATTGCAGCCCCAACCCTTTGCAACCTGATCTCATACCCGTATTCAACGCGACCCATTTTCCAATCAACCGGTCCGGTAA
Source organism: Profundibacter sp. (assembly GCF_056498605.1). NCBI lineage: Bacteria > Pseudomonadati > Pseudomonadota > Alphaproteobacteria > Rhodobacterales > Paracoccaceae > Profundibacter > Profundibacter sp. Next base: position 30,469 of record NZ_JBSMEZ010000094.1, on the reverse strand, counting down.
ACTCGAATGCCAATCTCGAAAAATCTGCGTGCTCGCCAGATCGGACAGTAACACGATCTGCAAAGGCCATTATTGGAAAGCAGATAAAAACCGTAGCGAAAAGGATACGCATCACGCCGCTTCCTGCTTGAGTGCCTTTAATGCCTCTTCAAGTTCGCCATAACTGGGGCGGCAATGCCCTGGCGCATTCTGACGGCCCACTTCGATGCAGATATTTGTGGCATGTTTATATAGGTTCGCAACCAGCACTTCACGGATAAGTTGGTAAAAGTGGTTATCCTCTTCTACAATTGCTTTTACCTTTCCAGCAAACGGCCCAACCAGACCATATGCCAGAAAAATACCAAGAAATGTCCCGACCAACGCCCCACCAATAAGCTTGCCGAGAATTTCTGGCGGCTGATCGAGCGACCCCATTGTTTTGATAATCCCCAAAACAGCGGCAACAATTCCCAACGCAGGAAGAGCATCTGCCATATTCTGCAGCGCATGGCTGGAATGAAGCGCATGATGCGCATTTGCTGTCATGCGTTTTTCCAATACTTCTTCTACCTGATATGGATCGTCATAATTCATTGAGGCAGACCGCAGAGTGTCACAGATCAGGGCGATTGCCTCTTTATCTTTCAGGATTTTGGGGTAGCGCGAGAAAATTGACGATTCATTCGGGGCTTCGATATGTTCTTCCAGCCCAACCGGATTCTGGCGTGCAAACCGGATCAGTTCAAACAAAAGGCACAACAAATCCCGATAATCTTCGTGTTTCCAGGTCACGCCTTTGAATACTTTTCCCAGATCCTTGAGAGTTTGTTTCACCTGCGGAATATCATTGCCGATCAGGAATGCACCAACGCCCGCACCCCCAATCATTGTTAACTCGAACGGAGCCGCCTTCAGGATGATACCCATCTTGCCGCCAGCCGCCAGATAGCCACCAAAGACCATGACAAAAATCATGATAATTCCGATAATTCCGACCATTCAGATCACTCCGCCAATATGACATATTCCGCTGCAAGTCTCGCAGACGGAAGTTAAAAAAACCTCATTTTTCTGTTGGAACATCAGCGTTTCGCCCAGCCAGAATAACACTGATCGAATATGCTTTGGCTGGCGTTAGTCCAGCAAATATTGCCGCGGCGGCATCTGACCGCATCCGGCCAAGAAAACCTGCCGAAAACTGCGGGTCCATTTCCTCAAACAAAGCCGCTGCATCTTTTGCCTTCATATTTTCATAAACCGATGTCAGGCGGGCCAGATCATCTTCGGCAGCCGTATTTGCAGATGCCATTGTTGATTTCAACTTTTGTTCAGCTTCAATCAATGCTGTCAGGTTTCGCTTCATGCCAACTTCGGCCACTGCAAGCGCCTGCATCCGGTTTGCGAGCGCCGTTTCTTGCTGCTCGATGTGCGCTTCTCGTTGTTTTATCGCTGCAAGCAACTCGCCAATTCCCTTACCGCTTTCGCAGGCTACAGGTGCTAGAACTTCTTCCTTTTCAGTTTGGCGCAATGCTTCAACCTCGCGTGCGATTGCGCGGCCCGTTCCAGACCCTAACCGCAACAGTCCCGACGCAAGAAAAAATCCTGCGATCAGGATCAATGCGCTGCGACCACCTTTGCGCACGCGCTTTTTTTCACTCTTTTTCCTAGTCACTCTGCTGCCTCCACCATCCTGTCCTGATGCCGTAAGAACAGGGCTTCGGGATTAACTTCCTTTTTCGGTTCTTCGCGGGTTTCAACAGGCTCCGGCAGGTCGTGCATGGACGCCATCAACAACTCGAGCCGCTTGGCGACATCTTCGGCCTTGCCTGTCAGACTCTTTAATGATGATGTTGAATCGCTTGCCGCGCCCCGCGCCTGTTCAAGGGTTTTTGTCATATCATCTACCTGAACCGACAGCACGGCAACGGCACCGCCTACACCCTTTTCCAGATCATTAAATCGGTTCAACCTGCGCGACAAAATCATACAGTAAAACGCAGCACCAAGGGTGCCCGCAACAAGTAAAATATCAGCAATCAGTGTCATTGCACCCTCCTAATTCAGCACAAATTCCATTATCAAAAGATCCTTCACGCGGCCTTCGCCTGTCACGATCTGAATCCGTCTCAGCATCTGGGCCCGCAATCGGATCAAGGCGCTCGGATCCTCAAGGTCATACACATCAACGGCACGCAAATACCCGTTTAGAATATCCATCACCCGCGGCAGTAACGTCGTCACTTCAGTCTCGAATGCACCCCCAACTTCGAGTTGCGCCCGAAACCGCAAATACTGATTCTTTGCCCCGCTGCCTAAATTGATAATCAGCGGCTCCATCGGCACAAAAACCACATCCGGCATTGCCGCCACTTCTGCATGCGAATCGGTTTCAACCTCTTCTTGGGCACCAAAAAGCATGCCTGACTGCACCGCAAAAAACCCGCCACCACCGCCTGCCAATGCCAATACCAGCCCTATTATCAAGGGCTTTTTCGACTTTTTCTTTGGGTCGTCTTCTTTAACTTCAGTTTCGTCTGCCATGATCACACCGGTTTTTTCGCTCCTCTCTCTAATACCTGTCAGGGGCTAACCGATTATTAAGCCTGTTCGGCGAAACATAAGGAGACGTCCGGGCAGAAGGCCCACCTAATATCGGAGGAACGTCTTGCAACAGCTACTATCTGTCTGGACCACACTTGAACCACGCCGCCGCGTGATTGTTGTGCTTGCCACCGTTGCGATGTTCGCAACCGTTCTGGCGCTTTCACGCATGGCAACTGCGCCGGGAATGTCACTTTTATATGCGGGGCTGGAAAGCGGCGCCGCAGGCGAGGTTGTGACCACACTGGAGCAACGCGGCGTATCCTACGAGGTGCGGGGCGGGACCATCTTTGTTGACAGCAGCAGGCGGGACGAGTTGCGTATGACATTGGCCAGCGAAGGGCTGCCAACCAATAATTCCGCGGGCTACGAACTGTTGGATTCGTTGTCCGGTTTTGGCACCACATCACAAATGTTCGATGCTGCATACTGGCGGGCAAAAGAGGGTGAATTGGCCCGCACTATTATATCCAGCCCGCAAATTCGCGGCGCACGTGTTCATATCGCCAGCCCATCATCACAACCGTTCCGGCGCGAAATCAAGGCAACAGCATCGGTCACTGTTACCACATCTTCCGGCACGCTAACGGCTTCTCATGCAAAGGCGCTAAAATTTCTTGTTTCCTCGGCTGTGGCCGGATTAATGCCCGAGGATGTTGCGATTATTGATGCCCAGGGCGGATTGATTTTAGGGGCCGATGATGCCGCATCTGGCGTGGGTGGCAGCGTTGATCGCGCCGCCGCGCTAAAGAAGAGTGTCGAAAGGTTGCTAGAAGCACGCGTTGGGTATGGCAATGTGATGGTCGAGGTGAGCGTAGAAACGGTGACCGACCGCGAATCAATCGTAGAACGGTCGTTTGACCCAGATTCACGCGTAGTGATCAGCACCGACAACGAAGAGCGCACGACCGCATCCGAGGATGCGCGGGGCGGTGCAGTGACTGTGGCCAGTAACCTTCCCGAAGGCGATGGTGGTAACGATTCTAACTCCTCTAGCCAGAATAGCGAAACCCGCGAGCGGGTGAACTATGAAGTGTCGGAAACCCAGCGGGAAATTGTCAAATCACCGGGCGCAATTAAACGTCTGACGGTTGCTGTTCTGGTTGATGGCACGCAACAGATTGACAGCACTGGCGCGCAGGTTTTCACACCACGAAGTGAAGAGGAAATGGGCGGGTTACGTGACCTTGTGGCGGCTGCTGTTGGGTTTGACGAGGCACGAGGTGACGTGATCACCCTTAAATCGATGGAGTTTCAACCAATCGTCGAGCAGGGTAGTGCCGCTGCACCATCTTTTATGCAATCGTTGAACCTTAATGTGATGTCGATCATCCAGATTGCTGTACTTGGCATTGTTTCGCTTATCCTTGGGCTATTTGTTGTGCGGCCAATTCTGAATAGTAAACCATCGCCCGCCGTGGCTGAACTTGCGCCACCCGGAAATCCGGTTCCGGCGGCACCCTTCCCTGATGCAATCGGCAATGCCGCCTCTTCCCTGCCTGCCCTGACCGGCGAGATCGATGACGGCAGCTTTACACCGCCAGCAATGGCAACCGTTTCCGATTTTCAAATGCCCGAAATGAATACGGCGGCGATTGGTGATTTCGGGGCTGACGGTGGCACGGGCGGATTATCCAGTGACCCCGTCACACGCTTGCGCGAGATGATTGACGAGCGGCAGGAAGAAACCGTCGAAGTTCTGCGCGGCTGGATGGAAGAAGACGAGGAAACTGTTTGATGTCTATATTTCAACTAGAAGAATTTAGCACACACATCGTTTCAAACGATCCAAAGCTGGCGACAAACACCAGTCTAGAAGAGCACCGGTTAGAAGCATTCGAGCAGGGATATAAGGCCGGTTGGGATGATGCGGCAGCGGCCCAATCCGAAGAGCAATCCCGTGTGGCCGCCGATTTTGCGCGTAATTTGCAAGAACTATCGTTCACCTACCATCAGGCGCGTGGACAAATCCTTGGATCTCTTGAGCCATTGTTAAAAGAAATGGTCTCAAAAGTTCTTCCCAAACTTGCGTCCGATAATCTGGCACAAATTATTGTTGACGAAGTTCTGGCCGTTTCACAAACCGAGACCGAAGCAGGGATTCAGATTGTAATTTCGCCTTCTAACCGCCCGTCACTTGAGCGGCTTCTCGAGACACAAGATAGCCTAGATATCACAATCATCGACGAGCCCTCAATGGCCGAAGGTCTGGCTTACCTGCGTTTTGCCCAAACTGAAAACCAGATTGATCTGGAAAGCATTCTGTCAGGATTTTCCCAATCGGTTGATGGTTTTTTTGAACAGCAAGAAAAGGTAGCAATCAATGGATGACACCCAAGCCAATACTCCTACAACGGATAGCAGCACAAACTTGTTTAACCAGGTTCCAATTGAAATTACTATCTCGGTGGGCAAGGCGCGCCCCAAAATACAAGAGCTGCTTAATCTGGAACAAAACGCTGTTTTGCCACTTGATAAAAGGATCGAGGACCCCGTCGATTTATATATCGGGGACCGCTTGATTGCACGCGGCGAACTGCAGGAACTTGACGGCGAGCAGGAAGGTCAACTCGCGGTTCGCCTGACAGAGGTGGTAAACCTTCAGGACGGCCTATAACCCATGAAACACAGTTTTGCTCTTAGTTTCCTACTTGGAATTTTCGCTGTTTCATTAACCATGTTTGCGACACCGGCCATTGCCCAGGAGATCTCGATCTCTTTGGGCGATGATGGCTCTATTGCGGCACGCAGTGTTCAACTCTTGGTTTTGATTACTGTCCTTAGCATCGTGCCGGGCCTTGCGATTATGATCACGTGCTTTCCGTTTATCGTCACGGTTCTGGCTATCCTGCGTCAGGCGATCGGTTTGCAACAATCTCCGCCCAATATGTTGATCATCAGTCTGGCATTGTTTTTAACCTACTTCGTGATGGAACCCGTATTCACCGAAGCCTGGGTCACAGGAATCGAGCCCCTGATCAATGATCAAATAAGTGTCGAGCAATCCTTCACAAAGGCAGTTTTACCTTTTCGCCACTTCATGGCGGCACGCATTGATCCGGATACATTTGAATCCCTGCTCGCATTGCGCCCCGATGCAAAACTTGTCGGTGAAACCTCAACCCAGCCACTTTCGCTTCTGGTGCCTTCATTTCTGCTGTCCGAAATTGAGCGAGCATTCGAGATCGGCTTTTTGATCTTCTTACCTTTTTTGATCATCGACCTCGTTGTTGCGGCGGTTCTTATGTCTATGGGGATGATGATGGTCCCGCCGGCAATCGTATCCCTGCCATTCAAGCTCGCATTTTTTGTTGTTGCCGACGGCTGGACCCTTGTTTCAAGTGCCCTTGTAAGAAGCTACTTTTAGCTCAAGCCCTACCTTACCACAAACTCGGCATGAAGGGCACCAGCCGCTTTTATGCTTTTTAATATGTCGATCATATCCCGCGGGGATACACCCAGCGCATTCAGCCCCGCGATCACCTCTGACAGGGATGTTCCTTCTGATAATTCTGCCAACCCGATCCCCGGCTCTTCTTGAATGGATGCCGATGTGCGGGGCACGACAACACTCTGGCCCGCGGCAAACGGGTTTGGTTGAACAACAATAGGTTGCTCTTCTATGCGCAGTGTCAGATTTCCTTGCGAAACAGCCACACGTGAAATACGCACATCTTCGCCCAGAACAATTGTCCCCGACCGTTGATCCACAACAACTCGGGCTTTGCGCTGCGGCTCAACCAACACATTCTCGACTTTCGAGATTGCGTGTGCTGCAGATGCTTGACGTGTTGCCTTGACGTTCAACTCAACAGTTCCCGCATCCAGCATCCGAGCAACTGTACGGCCAAATGTTTTGTTGATCGCACTTTCAATACGCACAGCCGTGGTAAAATCAGGTGTCCGCAATGCAAGCCTGATTTGCTCCAGCCCAGCAAAATCAAAATCGATTTCACGCTCTACATACGCACCAGATGGAATGGAACCAGCCGTGGGCACCCCTTGAACAACACTGCCCGCATCGCCGCTGGCAGATACGCCGCCGGCAATAATTGTGCCTTGCCCAACAGCGTATATTTGTCCGTCCGCTGCATTCATCGGGGTCATAATAAGGGTGCCCCCCAGCAGGCTTTTGGCGTCACCAATTGCGGAAACTGTCACATCAATTCGGCTTCCCGCGCGGGCAAACGGGGGCAAATTTGCCGTCACAAAAACCGCAGCAACATTCTTTGGGCGAAATTGTTCACCAGTGATATTCACCCCGAGACGTTCTAGAATATTCGTCATGATTTCTTCGGTGAATGGGGCATTTCGAATGCCATCACCTGTTCCATTCAACCCAACAACCAGCCCGTAACCGACCAGATCATTGCCACGCACACCGTCAAATTCGACCAGATCCTTGATCCGGATTGGCACAGCCAGAGTGGCCGAGGGCAGAAAAAGAACAGTCAGAATAAAGACAAAGATACGTTTGGTCATCTTAGAAAATCCACAAGGCTTAGGCGCGACATGCGCGCGGTTAGGGCGTATAGCGTTTCCAGCTGGGTCTGGACGGCTTCCAACTCGCTGGCGGCATCGTAAGGGTCGACCGACAAGAGTTCAGATTTAATAATCTCGAGTCCCGAAATCTCGGATACGGTTTGTGCGGAAATTGTATCAATCTGGGACTCGACCGCGCCAACGCCAGCGCGCATTTCAGTTTGTTTGTCTTGCGCCGAAAGCAATTCATTCCCTGCATTGCGTAACAACAGGGCCTGCTCTGAAATATCCCCTGCAAGGGCGCCTTCGGAAACCAGAGCGGCGAGGGCCATGCCTTTTAGTGTATCGCGTACAGTAGAACTGGCAGCCGTAATCGGCAGATCAGCCTTTTGGCCTGCGCCGATCTTGAAAGGTGTAAGCGGTGTGGTCGATCCCAGATAACCCGTTGTTTCGAATCCGCCTCCTGACGTATTGAACCAATTGTCCACTGCCGTCTCTACGCCTGCAGCGGTGGTCTGACCTGCAATTGCAATCTGCAAGTCAGCAAGGATAGAACCTGCCGATGCGATTGCCGGACCATCGGTTGCAACCCCCGCAAAGATGCTACGCCCAGCCACCTGTGTATTCAATGCGGAAACCGCAGCATCGAATTTCTGGCGCACATCGCTTGAGGTGTTTTGAATCTGAGTTTGACTGGCAGAGTTTCCAGTGAGCAATAATGCGGAAACTGCCGCTGTGGTCTGGTCCTGTACCCTCTCTAACGCTGTCTGCATCGATGTCGCGAAATTCGCTGCTTCATTTGATGCGCTTTTATAAGCTTCTAATGATTTCAGCGACGTCTCGATCGCCGATACCATCGTAAAATCACCCGAAAACCGCTTGGACACTTCACTGGTCCGCCCAGTAGACAGCTCGTCTGCCAATCGGGTGGCTGTGGTTTTCAACTGGGTGTTTTGACGCCGTATCATATAGGTTTGCGCCATGTCACCGATTGAGATGTAGCTCATGATCTATATCCTCAACAGGGTTTGAATTAAGTCGTCTATGGTTTGCATAACGCGAGCGTTGGCGGCAAAGGATTGCTCGACCAGTAACAGTTGTTGCATCTCGGAATCTGTATCGACACCATTTTGCAGTTCTTGAGTTTTCAAAGTGTCGACTTTGATTGAAGAGAATGCGATTTCGGCCTCGGCTGATTGCCGTTCAGCGCTGATTGCCGATAGAAAATCTGACGCCAGACCCGAAGCCGAGCGCGCCGCAGAGGTAAAGCCGCCGGATGCCGGTAGCTGCGTTTCGGTCAATGCCGTCGACAGGTTTTGAAGCAACGTTGCATTGCCAACTTCGCCCTGAGTGGCGGCCCCGATTCCATCGCGCAATCGCCAAATCGCGCCCCCCACAACGGGATCAACCCGCGCGTTTATCGACAGTCGAGTAGAAAGCCCTGCCTCGTTCGCAGAATCAAAATAGGCTCCGGCGTCGGTGAACAACCCTGCGTCTGCAGCGGTAAGGGTCGGGTCAACGGCAGGGTCTTGAAATCGTTCAACCAGATCACGAGCCACTACGTCCAGATTGGCCTGTGCTGTTGTGGCCATTTCGTCGCGCACTTCAAACAATGCGGTCAATGACCCACCAGAAAGAATACCATTTCCGGCGGTGCTGACTGGGTTACCGTTCAGAGTAAGCCCAGAAAGCGACCCTGCACCAATTGTCATATCTTCGGTAATCAGACCAACACTGGTAAACCCGATTTCCGCCGCACGACCATCCAGCAGAATCGCGCCCCCTGTGGTAATCAGCGCAATCTGGCCCCGATCCCGCGGCACGGCACGCATCGGCACGATTGATGATATCTGGTCGACCAACTGCTGGCGTTGATCCATCAGGGCAGACGTATCCCGCCCGCTGCTGTTTTGGGTTAGAATTGCTTTGTTAAGATCTTCGATCCGGTTCAGCGTGGTGTTCAACCGATCAACTTGTTTCGAGATTGATTGGTCTGCTTGAGTGCGCTGATTCTGGATTTCACGCGAGATCGTATTGATATGATCAGTCACCCCTTGCGCATTACGCAGGATATTTTGCAGGCGTGGTTCGGAATCAGGGCGGCTGGCGGATTCTATAAAGGCTGCATCCAGCCCGGCCAATCGATCCGAAAGTGATCCGGTAGTGCCCGGCTCGCCAACGACATCTTCAATCCGCTGCAAGAACCCTGCATGGGTCGAGGATGCACCCAATGATGCATCCGCTAACCGTCGGTCCGCGATCACAACCTGATCGACGATACGCGATACACCGTCAATATGAACACCAGCCCCTTCGCCGCCCAACACGCGGGATGACAGGTCCAGTTCCCGCCTGCCATACCCGTCTGTCTGCGCGTTTGCGATGTTTGACGACACGACATCGGCTGACCGTGACGATGCGGTCAGGCCTGACAGGGCATTGGATAGTGCGCTTGACATACTCATGGTCTAGCCTCCTTCAATCCCCCGGATTATCGTTTGATATTCGTAGTCTCCTGCAGCATTTCGTCCACAGTCTGGATCACCTTGGCGTTTGAAGAATATGCCCGTTGCGTCTGGATCAGCGCGGTCAGCTCGCCAGCCACGTCAGTGGTAGAGCTTTCACGGGCAAACCCCTCGACGGATCCCGTCGGGCCATCACCCGCGTCCCACAAAAAGAACGAGCCCGAGCTGGGGGAGACCTGATAGGATTGATTGCTCCGTGAAGTCAGGCCATTTGTATTTGGCACATCAACCAGCGGGACCTGATATATTCGCCGGATAAAACCTGTGTCATATGTGGCTGTAATATAACCATTATCATCAATTTCAACCGACGTCAGGTTACCAACAGGAGAGCCATCCTTGGTAATTGATGTCGGAGCAAAGCTATCGGATAGTTGCGTTAACCCATTCGGGTCCCCAGCTTTGCCGATGGTCATAGTCAATGGTCCACCAGCAACCGTCAGGGCCAATGTGCCATCCCCGGCATTATACGCCCCACCCGAAACTGTTGTCACAGATGCAAGCGTGCCGCCATTGGCCCGCGTATCATCAAAGACCAACGTATATTCCCCGATCACAGCACCGGCTTGGGCCGAATCCTTGATTTGCATGGTCCATGTGTTTGTTGAGCCGGTCACCGGAACGGTAGGCGTGAATGTAATATCCAATGTCTCTGATGTACCTAGATTACCGAAATACTCTACCGACAACGGAAGCGTATCCCCGGCTGCGCCCGCTGCCGTATCGGTTGCCGGCAGATTTACACCCAAATTCATAGTCGTAGTCGGGTCGCCCGCACTTTGGTTGGCATTGATCACAACCGGTTCAAGACCCGAAATCGTATCCCGCGGATACGTCGAAATCGTCCCGTCGGATTCTGCTGGCCAACCCAATAACACCAGACCGGATTCTGTTTTCAAAACCCCGTTCGCATCGGTGTGGAACGATCCTGTTCTGGTCATCATCAATGGCTGGTCACCAGATGTGTTTCCAAGCGAAACTGCCGTGGTCACAGGCAGCATCCCGCGCCCGCCAACCGCGATATCCATTGCATTGCTGGTCTCCACCAATGCGCCACGTTCCTCAATTAGGCGCACGGTCGATGCCCGAACGCCACCGGCCGAATATTTACCAGACCCAGGATTGTTATTAATCACAAGGGATTCAAAATCGGCCTCGGCCCGCTTGTAACCATAGGTGCCGGAGTTTGCGATATTGTCGGCAATTGTTGCCAGACGTGTGGCGTTGGCCGCAAGGCCTGCAACGCCTGCATTTAGCGAAGAAGATATTGTCATGGTGCGCCTTTCTGCTGCATCAACCCATAGGGTCTCGGGAAACAGCAATAAGGGCGCTCCATTAACAGGGCACTAACAAGTAAAATACTACCTATTATTCCGGCATTTCAGACCTAGCTTCATTTCGTAAATTTCAATCCCTACTTATCGGTGCGCAACAGGATCAATTCCATTCGGTTGTTCCGTACCGCCATCGGGTTAGTGACCGCAGGCTTGCGATCTGCATAGCCTGTCACCCGCTGGATGCGTTGGGCATCAAACCCTTCACCTTCTAGCAAGCGGCGAAGTTGGTCTGCGCGGGCCGATGACAGGTCCCATACCGGATTATTAGCCAATACAATGGGCTGCGATCTGATATGCCCGTTCACCGCAACTTCGTTTTTTACAACGCCAAAAACATCGACCATCATCTTGGCGATTTCTTTCAACATAGGGGTGGGCGTGGCACTTCCATCCTCGAACAAGGGCACACCCTCCAGATCAAACAGCTCGATGATCAGACCTTCGTCCGTAACACGCGTCAAGACGTGCTTCATCGCATTGTCCATCACTAGGCTTTCACCGCCACCACCCGACAGCATCGACTCCACCTCGGATAAATTGTCTTCATCCTCGGAGGATTTCCCGCCGGTACTATCCTGCATTGCAGCGGCAAAAACCGTAGCCCCGGTGCCGTTACGGGCCAGCGTTTCTTCGCTAAAGACACTATCCCCACCAAAGGCACCGTCCCCCCCGCCCGAAACCCGGGCCAGCGGAACTGTCGGACTAAAATAGTCCGCAATCCCCTTGCGTTGACTTTCAGTTGTCGCGTTCAACAGCCACATCAGCATAAAGAAGGCCATCATGGCCGTCACAAAGTCAGCGTAGGCAACTTTCCAGGCACCACCATGGTGCCCGCCGCCTGCGATGATTTTTTTACGCTTGATGATAATGACTGGCGCGTTTGATTGCGCGTCCATTCCACCACCTCGTTTATTCACCCAAGAACAGGGATAGCAGGCAGATATAAACGCACGCTTAACCTTTCAAATTGTCTGGATTTAGCGTTTCAAGCGGTCAAACAAACACCCAAAGGCTGGCGACACAGGGTTGATTGAAAACTCTTTCATTACCGCAAACATCATTGCCTGATTCACGGTGACCACTGGTTTGCTCAGCTCTGCCTCTATCTTACTGATTGCTTTGAGCGCCCGTAAATCTGTGCAGGCCATTACAATCGCTTGGGCATCGTCACAATCGGCCCGCACCGCCAGATCAAATACAGCATCCGGCGTTAACGCGCCTTGCTCATGGTTGCCCAGCACTTTGCCTACATCTGCGCATTTTACGGTCTCAATCCCTGCATCCACCAAAAACCGGATTGCCTGTGCGTTCACCTCGCCAACATAAGGCGACGCGAACCCCACTTTGTTTGCGCCCAATTCACGCAGCGCTGTCAGCATTGCACCTGCTGCCGTGATCGCTTCAGCGCCTGTTACTGCTTTAATCCCGCCCGCCAAGTCACGATCAAAATCCAGACCAAGCGTCAGCGTAGCGGATGTGCAGCCGTACAGAACCACATCCGGTCGCACGCCAGAAATCAACTGCAACGCCTCGGATATATCAGCCTGACCCATATCCTGCATCCGGTCCGAGGCCGGGATTTCATCAACCGGATAGCCACCGATACGGGTGAAATGGACCGATGCGCCACGGGGACACATCCGCATCATGTCTGGTTCAAGGTTGGTGTTTGTATAAGGCACCAACACACCAATTCGGATCATACGATCTGTTTGCGAATGGAGATCAGGCATGGTGCCCCCTTGTCAGACCGTCAAAACACCCTTGATGCTGGCGACGGCTTGGCCGCCAACCCACAGGTCACTGATCTGGCCTTGTTCAACCTTGATCTCGTTGCAAATCAGGCTGGGGCGGCCAATTTCGCTGCCTTGCTCGGCCAATATCTGCCCCGATTGCGGCGAAACAAACCCGTGGCGCAACAGATAACCGGTCAACGCTCCATTCGTGGAGCCAGACGCCGGAACCTCGTCCGCGCCCAAAGCCGGACAAAAATCCCGCAGGTGCAGGGTGTTTTGCGCATCTTCGGTTTCCATTGAAAAGCACGCCACCGTATGCACGCCATTGGCGCGGCTAACCTCGGCCAGTTTTTGAAAATCGGGGGTCAGCACCTGAACCTCGGACAGACTGGCAAAATGCACGCATAAATGCTTTAACCCTGCATCGGCAATATCAACGGTCGCCTTCGTTCCAATCGCCGGAACCGGCACGTTCAATGCCTCTGCAAGTGCGTCAAGATCGACGTCACTGTTAACAACAGATGGAGGCGATAGCTGCATCATCACATTCGGTAAATCACCACCTTGCGCATCAACCCAAACAGGGACATCACCCGCCTGCGCCTTTAGCACAAATTCGCTTTGTCCCTGCATCCCTTGCGACAGGTACGTAAATAACCCCACAGTCACATGGCCGCACATCGCAATTTCGGCACCGGGCATGAAAAACCGCGCCGATACCTCGTTGCCATTTTGCGCGGTGATGAACCCCGTCACCGGCGCATTAATCTCGCGGGCAATTTGCTGCATTTGATCAGTTTCAAGCATAGCGGCATCCAGAACGATACCCCCGACATTGCCGCCGAACATACGGTTCGAGAAGCAATCGTAGATAACGATTGGCAGTTCTTTAGTATAAGTAGAATTCACGGAGCTATTCCTTTTGTGAAAGTCTTATTTCACCACCAGCACCGGACATTTGGCCAGCGTTTCAACACGGTGGGAAACCCCGCCGCGCAGCATGCCGTCAATGTCACCCATACCACGCGACCCGATAACGATAAGGTCCGCATTAAAGGATTTTGCGCGATCAATAATCGTGCGGGCAATTGGGCCTTCTTTGGTCTGGATTTCCACATCTTTCAGGCCAGCGCCATGTGCCACATCCAATGCACCGGCCAACAGGTATTTCGCCCCCTGCATCAGCAAATCAGCATCAATCGTCGCCATATGTTCGGCCTTGGCCAACTTCTTTAGGCTGTCGGGCAAACGGTAAGGTTTCACAACGTGAAACAGCATTACTTTTGCCCCAACACCCTTGGCTATCTGCGACCCCATATCGACACTATCTAGCGAATGTTTGGACCCATCTACTGCAATCAATATCTTCTTAATCATAGCATGTAACCCCTATGTCGTTAGTGCGCCGTAGCGGATATTTCATCATCAGGTGCAGCTTTTTCAAAGCCATGTAAAACCTGTTGCGGCGCGTTTTCAATTTCCAGAATTTCCTCGACAGTATGATGACAGGAAATCATGTGTCCTGCTGTTAGTTCATGCGTTGGAGGGGTTTGCGTATTGCAGGTTCCCTCAATCGCGATTGGGCAACGATTATAGAACGGGCAACCGACGGCGGTAATTTCTACGCCGCGTGCAATGCCAACCGCCATCTCGCGTTTCTGCATTGTTTCTTCCAGCCAGCCCAGACGCATTTCCGGCACCGAGCTGATCAGCAGACGTGTGTAGGGGTGAAATGGTGGCGTCAGAACCTCGTCAACCGGCCCCTGCTCCACAATTCGCCCCGCATATAGCACGACAATTTCATCGGCAAAGGCCGCAACTGTCGACAAATCATGGGTGATGAACATGAACGACACACCGGTCAGATCACGCAACCGTTTCAGCAATTTCACCACGTTAGAACCAACGATTGAGTCAAGCGCCGATGTTACCTCGTCACACAGCATCACTTCGGGTTCGGCAGCCAATGAGCGTGCCAAATTGACCCGCTGCTTTTGCCCGCCGGACAGTTCTGCCGGATATCGGTTCTCAAATTCCACTGGAAGTTCCACCATGCGCAGGATCTCTGCGACCTTCTCGCGTTTTGCCTTGCCTTTCAGGCCTTGGAACTTTTCGACTGGCCGACCCAGTATATCACCGATCAACTGTTTGGGATTAAGCGCCGTATCTGCCATTTGATAGACGAACTGGATTTTTTGCAGTTCGACTTTGGAGCGTTGTTTATACAATCCCTGAAGCGTTTTCCCATCCAGAATGATGTCGCCCTGCGCAGCGGGCAAAAGCCCGGCAATTACACGCGCAAGGGTGGATTTACCGCAACCGGATTCACCGATCACCCCAACCACATGGCCGTTTTTCACCGACATATTAATGTCACGCAAAACGGTAATCGCCGGTTTGCCATCAACGATGTCGCCGTAACCAGCTGTCATGTCTTTGACCTCGATGTTGGCGATAGCTTTGTCGTGGTCGCCAGACAGCTTATCACCCATCCCAGGCTTTGGTCCTGCATGTGCAGCCGCCATGAGGCGTTTGGTATAGGGATGTTTAGGGTTGTTGATGATCTGGTCAACTGACCCTTGTTCCTGCACCTCGCCCGAATACAGAACCACGATGTGATCGGCAATTTGTGCCACAACAGCCAGATCGTGGGTCACGTAAATCGCGGCTGACCCTTCTTCCTTGATCACCTTTTTGAAGGCTTTCAAAACTTCGATCTGGGTGGTTACATCCAGCGCCGTTGTCGGTTCATCCAGAACCAGCAGATCAGGACGCCCCACCAGCGCCATTGCCGCCATCAGGCGTTGCAATTGGCCACCGGAAACCTGATGCGGGTAGCGTTTGCCCAATAGTTCCGGGTCCGGCAATTCCAGCGCATGGTACAGCGCGGTGGCGCGTTCGCTCGCCTCGGCCTGTGTCATCACTCCATGCAGCACGGCAGATTCTGTGACCTGTTCACCAATGGTGATGGCGGGGTTGAATGTGGCCGCCGCACTTTGGGCGAGGTAGGCCACCCTTTGACCGCGCAGACTGCGCAGTTCATCATTTTCCATCGACAGGATATCGTCGCCGTGTAGACGGATTTCACCGCCCGAAAACTCCAGCCCCGGTTTGGTGTAGCCTAGTGCTCCCAGCGATATGGTGGTTTTACCCGATCCGGATTCACCGATCAGCGCAACAACCTCGCCCGCCTTCACGTCAAAACTGACGCCTTTGACAATAGGAATGGCTGACCCGTCTTTTTGCGGTGCCTCGATTTTCAGGTCTCTGACTTCTAATAATTCGGTCATTAGATCATCTTCTTTGCAAGGCTACCGCCGGATGATGCGGAAATATCATCGACGATAAGGTTGATCGAAATGGTGAATGTCGCAATTGCCAGCGCGGGCCAGACTGCAGCGTATGAACCATACCCCAGCCCGTCCAGATTTTGGCGCACCATGCTACCCCAGTCGGCCATCGGTGGCTGAATACCCAGACCCAAGAAGCTGAGGGACGAGATGAACAGCACCACAAACACCAGACGCAGACCGAAATCGGTGGCAAGCGGCATTGCGGCGTTTGGCAGAACCTCGCGGGTGATAACCCACCACAGCCCTTCGCCACGGGCGCGTGCGGCTTCAACAAAATCCATCACCATGATGTCTTGGCCCAGCGCCCGCGCGATCCGAAACACCGATGCGGCGTAAATTGCGCCAGCGGTGAATATCAATGTCGGGATGGATGATCCAAATGCATTAACCGCCAGCAGGCCCAGCATAATGGAAGGCAGTGAAATGATCGCATCATTGGCGCGGCTAAGGGAGACATCAAGCCAGCCACCGGCAACCGCAGCGGCAATACCCAGTGTCACGCCAACAACATAGGCCAACAGGGTCGCGGTAAAGGCGATACCGATTGTGGTGCGGGCGCCCCACAGGATACGCGAGAATATATCACGCTCGATATAATCGGTGCCCAGCAGGTGGAAACCTTCGCCCTCGGTTGTGCTGAATATCGGCATATAGCTGTCGTAGCCGATTATATCCGCCTCGTGGAATGGGGCAATATATGGTCCGGCAAAGACCATGACCAGCCAGAACAGCACCACAGTAACGCCCAGTTTACCAACCCACGTCAGGGTTATTTTCTTTTTCGGCGGGGCATCGGGCAGTTCGTCATAAATCGTCGTCTCGTCAGTATTTGCAGTTGCATCAGTCATGATCCTGCCCCCTATTTCGGATTGCGCAAACGTGGGTTCGACATAATCGCCGCCACATCCGCTAAAATAATCAAGATTACATATGTGCCACAAAAGATCATTGCGCAGGCTTGGACCAGCGGCAGATCGCGGGTTTGCACCCCGTCAATCATCAGCTTGGCTAGCCCTGGATAAGCAAAGATCGTTTCAACGATCACCACGCCCGAAACCAGATAGGCAAGGTTCAGCGCGATCACGTTCACAATCGGCCCGATGGCGTTGAAAAATGCATGACGCAAAATGATGCGGCGGCGTTTGACACCCTTCAGGATCGCCATTTCGATATAAGGCGAATTCATCACGTTCAGGATGCCGGCGCGTGTCATCCGGATCATTTGCGCTGCCACTACAATGATCAGGGTAATCAGCGGCATTGCCATCCCCCGCATCGTTTGCCAAAGGCTGTCTTCGGGGGCTATGTGTGCAATCGCCGGTAGCCAGTGCAGTTTTACCGCAAAGATCAGAACCATAAAGGTTGCAATGAAAAATTCAGGCACTGAAATCAGGCTAAGGGTGCCGAATGTGAGTATCCGATCAATCCAGGTTCCGGGATACATTGCTGCCAGTAAACCAAGAGCAACCGATAACGGCACCGCAATGATCGCAACAATGCCCGCAAGGAACATGGTGTTTCCGAACCGTCCGCCAATCAGGCTTGCAATCGAAGCACCGCCTGCTTTTGAAGTTCCCAGATCGCCGCTAAACATTCCGCCGAGCCATGTCAGGTATTGCATATACAAAGGGGCGTCCAACCCGCGCTCGGCGCGATAGGCGGCCAGTGATTCCGGTGTTGCAGTTTGGCCGAGGACAATTTCTGCCACATCACCCGGCAGAATGGATGTGCCGACAAAAACTATTATCGACACTACCCAGAGGGTAACAAACCCGATGATAATACGTTGAATGACCATGCGTTGCATGAATGGTGCCTCCCCCTGGCGTTATTTTCTTGGTTCGCCTTGCTCATTAGATAGATTGGCAAGTTGTGTTCGCTGGCCCAAGTTTTCGGGCCAGCGATGTTTTTTGTGCGTCTAGTCCTAGACGTCTGTGCGCCATGCAAACTCTGGCCACTCGTAACCGCCGAGCGAACCCAGAGGCATCCGGCCGATGCCTTCGATCTTATCCGATTTGGCATCCAGATAGTTCCGGTGTGCCGGAATGATCATGCCGCTTTCGTTGCTGATCAGCGTCTGCATTTCGCAATACATCTCGTGCCGCAGTGCTGCATCGGTTGCTGCGCGTGATTGAACCAGCAGTTCACCCATCCGCTCATTCGCCCACAGGCTGTCATTCCATGGTGCATCCGGCGCAAACGCCAGATTCATCATGACGTTCGCCGTAGGACGCATGTTCCATGTGGTCACGTTCATCGGTGTTTTCATCCAAACAGCACCCCAGTAACCATCATTCGGCACTTTGTTGATGTTCAGTTTCAAACCGATTTTTTGTGCTTCACGCTGCATCAGCAGAACGATGTCGGTCATGCCTGGTGCAACTTCTGCCACCTGAATTTCGGCCTCGGTCACACCTGATTTTTCCAGATGGAATTTGGCTTTGTCCAGATCATGTTCGCGGATTGCCAGATCATCACAGAAGTCAGCACCATAAGCCACGTTGATCGGCTGGTCGTTACCGACTGTGCCCTGACCTTTCAGGATCGAACGCACGATTTTTTCGCGGCGCTGGATATATTTCATCGCCAAAACGAAATCGGGGTTATTGCCCGGTGCCGAGTTGCTCATCATGGCAATCGCCATATAAGCGCCCGATGCAACGGACCAGATACCAACACCGTCTGCCGCTTCAATCTGCGGGATCGCTTTTGGATCAAGTGCCTGCATCAGATCAATGTCACCTGATATCAGCGCGCTGGTGCGGGCCACTTTGTCAGTGATCGCAGTGATCTCCAACTCATCAGCATTCGCACCTTCACGCCAGTAATCCTCGTTACGAACGTGTAACGAA
Source organism: Profundibacter sp. (assembly GCF_056498605.1). NCBI lineage: Bacteria > Pseudomonadati > Pseudomonadota > Alphaproteobacteria > Rhodobacterales > Paracoccaceae > Profundibacter > Profundibacter sp. The sequence continues at coordinate 11,601 of NZ_JBSMEZ010000094.1, read as the reverse complement.
CGAACACCTGGCTGGAATTCTTTCAGTTTGAAAGGGCCAGTTCCCATTGGGTTCTGGAAATCCGTTGTGCCGTCTTTGATGATCTTGAACTGCGATGTGCCCAGAATTTTGGGTAGGTCACCATTCGGTCCGGACATGACAGCCTTAACCGTGTGGTTATCAACCTTGACCCATTCCTCAACATCGGCAACCAGCGTTTTAGCGGTCGATGTCGACGCTTCACCATAGTGGCGGCCCATTGAATACATCACGTCATCAGCTGTCATCGGGCTGCCATCGTGGAACTTCACATCCTTGCGCAGCTTGAACGTCCATTCGGTGTTGTCAGTATTTGCAGAAAACTCTTCTGCCAGTTCAGGACGCATTGATGTGTCATCGTTGAACTGAACCAGACCGTTATAATGGGCGCGGTTACGTGAATAATCGATTGTCGATGTGTTCAGACCTGGGTCAAGCGTATCTGACGGGCCGTGAAGATCTGACGCGAATTTGATCAAGCCACCCTTTTTAGGCGTCGCAGCCAGCGCACTGGTTGCCGAAGAAACAATGGTTCCGGCTGCCGCAATCGTTGCGCCACCGGCCATCAGCCACCCCATCATCTGGCGACGTGTCGCACCGCGACTCAAACCAGCTTTGACCGTTTCTTGGTCCATCATGGATAAGCTGCTGATATCGCTTTGTTTATTACTTGAATCATTCATTGCTAAAGCTCCCTAGTTTTCTATAGCTACCCCAAAGTGTAAGGCTTGCGAGAGAAAGGGAAGTATAATAATACTTATATCTTATATAATCTGAAGGCATAACATGCTCCGTCGCAAATTACCGTCTACAAATTCGCTCTTTACCTTCGAGGTTGTCGCCCGATTGGGCAGCTTTTCTAGCGCTGCACGCGAGCTAAATGTGACACAACCTGCAGTTAGCCGTTCCATCAACAGCCTAGAGAACCATCTGGGTTATCCGCTGTTTGTGCGTCACGGTCGCTGGATTGATCTGACCCAAAACGGGGAACGCCTGTTTAGAACGACATCCACATCATTCAATGCAATAAACGAGACATTGCTAGAAATTAGCAAGCAACACGATAGCCACGAAAAGGTATCCATTTCGATGTCTACGGCGGCTGTGAATTTCTGGTTCATTCCACGCATGCAAAACTTCAGAATGAATTTCCCTGCTGTGAGCCTCGATTTTCGTATGTTTGAGAATGACGTGGATGCCCTAGCAAAAGACGCCGACCTTTGCATTCGGCTATCTGACCCGAAAGAGGGCAACACCCACCGCTGGCCATTCGCCGAGGAGCGTATTCTTGCCCTTTGCTCCTCGGAGTACTTGATGGAATACGGATCCTTTGACGAGCCTAAAAAAGGGCGGCTGCACACTGTGCTTGAAGCCCCGAACCAAAGATACACACTGGATGAATATGCGCACGCTACGGGGCGGTCGACCCTCAGTAGCCACCAGTCCATTATGTTTTCGGATTATTCCAGTATCATTCAGGCCGCCATTCAGGGGCAAGGGATTGCCCTTGGATGGGTGCCCGAGGTTTCACAAATGATCATCGAGGGCAGCCTGATTCCAGCCTGTACCCAAGTGGTAAAAACAGGGCGGCGGTATCATGTTTTGGCCTCTAATCTTACGCCAATGCGGCCCTTGGTAGAAGATATCCGTGACTGGCTGATTAAAGAAATGCGCAGCGATTTGACGGTAATGAATTCAGCATTACGCGTGCGGATGATAGATTTCGGTACTGCTGAATAGGGTCGCCAAGCAGTATATTGACAAACCTCGGCACCATTGTTAGTTATAATTCTATAACCAATTATTCTAACCGCCGGAGCCGATTATGTCTTCCCGAAATCCATATGGTCTCACCCTAAAGGTCGCCGTCGTTGTCGCCTTAGTGTTTGGCCTTGTTACAATTTACTCTGGCGGAATGGCACTGGCGGGCAAAAAGGAGGTCGGCAATGCAGTTCCCTTTGTCTTGTGGTTCAACTTTCTTGCCGGCTTTGCTTATGTTGCGGCCTCATTCGGCTTGGCAAAGATGCTCGGCTGGGGATTTAAGCTATCGATTGCCATCGCCATCGCCACCGCGCTGGTCTTTGCTGCTTTCGGGTTTGTTGTGATGCAAGGCGGCGCCTACGAAACGCGCACCGTTGGCGCGATGGTTATCCGGCTTGGCGTCTGGGTGGTAATATCCGCAATCGCCATGCGGGCCTATCGCCAACCTAATTCATAATTGGTGCCGCATGAGGGACTTGAACCCCCGACCCATTACTTACGAAGCAATTGCTCTACCAGCTGAGCTAATGCGGCATCGTGGTGTTGTTAGCTGGAATCTGTTGTTGGCAAAACCCTAAACTGCTGGTTTTTCTTCTCCGCCAAGGGCCACAACCTCGCCATCGGCCACGACTTCCGGCGCGACTGGTGTGGTCTCTTGCTCGGGCATGATTTCAACCTCGATTTCAGGCTCCACCTCTTCAATCTTGTCCTCTATCGCGCCAACGATCAGTGGCAGCATTTTGGTCGAGTCAGGCATCGCCACCTCGCCAACCGTGGGGACCACCCAGCTTAAGGCGTCAAACGTTTCGCAATTTTTACAGACCGGTGCCCATTCGCTGTGCACGCTGTGGCAGTTGTCACATACCCATTGCGGGCCACGCGATGCGGTTAATGCCTTGGTTAACCAACCGCGCACAACAGTATCTTCTGACCCTTCACCGCGCTCGATAGCCGCCATAATGGTCAATGATCGTGCTGTCGGGTCCGTTTCAACCAGATCGCCCAGCGCCTTGCGGGCTGTCGGGAAATCCTTGGCTGCGATATTCAGTTCAGCCAATAGCATTTTGGTTTCGGAATGTGCCGGTTTCATCTTTGTCAAAGCCTTGAACCGCTTCACTCGCGCCTCGGGTGTCTCATCCGGAGCAATTTCGGCAAAAACCGCGGCCAAGTCAGGATGCGGGTTGGTTTCCCACGCTTTTTTCACGATCCGGACAGCGTTACGCGGCTTACCAGATTCGATATACATCCGCGCCGCTATTGCCGCTGCTGGCACCAGATCAGGTGACAGGCGGTTTGCCTCGATTGCGGCCTCGCGTGCCTTAACGGTGTCCCCATCGATCAACATATCCCGCGCCTCGGACAGGGCCAAAACCGCATCACGTCGCCGGTGAACATCGCGCGGCAGATTGCCATGCCGCAACTTGGCACTCAGCGTTTTACGCGCCCCACCCCAATCCTCGCTGCTGGCCTGAAGTCGCAACAATGTGTCCTGCGTTTCCTCGTGTTTTGGTTTGATGGCGAAAGCCTTTTCAGCCAACAACAGCGCCGTGTCGGTATCGCCCGCCGCCAGCTTTTGCTTCATAATCCCGCGCACCCCGACAAACCGTGTTTTATCATCATGCAGCAGACGTTTATAAACTTCCTCGGCCTTTTTCTTATCGCCCGCCATTTCAGCCGCTTGTGCAGAAATCAGACTGGTCAGTTCCGGCCGTTTCAAATACCGCTCGGCTTTGGCCGCCTTGGCCATCGCCACGCGGCCTTCACCCGAGGCCAGCGCCAGCATCCCTTCGGACAACGCCTCATACCCGCGCTTCTCGCGGTTGCGGTCAAAGAACCTTGATATCGCCGTTTCATCCCCGTTCAGAAACTTGAACGTCGCCAGCAAAAGGCCCATCACCTTTAGCAACACCCAAACCGCAACCAGCAGCGCCACCGCCATGATCACCATCATCAACGGGCCAATGACATATTCCGTGTCGGCAACAGTCACCAGAATGCTTGACCCCGTTTCCATCAAATAACCCGCGCCAAAGGTCGCAGCAGCAATCGCAGCTACAAAAAGCAGTATTTTTATTAAGGACCAGAGCATCAATATTTCCTTAGTTACCGTTCAACCCATCAGCCAGCATGCGCACAGCATCCACGGCCTGCAATCGCACACCAGCGTCTATTACCCACGCAGACATTGCCGTTTGCCCCTCTTCGGGCAACGCACCAATCAAAGTTATCGCAGCAGCAATATCGCCATTTGCCAAGGCCGCCTCAGCCCGTGACAGCACCGCATCCGGGTCATCCCCTTCGCGTGGCTCCAGTGACCGTGCCCCGACCTGACTGCGAAAAAACGAACCCAGCTTGCCCATCGCGCCATCGCCTGTCGTTGCCTTGACCGAAGCACTTAATCCGGCACGCGCCGCTTCGGGATATCCCTCTTGCAACGCTACCAATGTCGGCACACCACCCTTGGCTGCTTCTGTAAAAACTGACGGAATTTCAACACCGGTCGTGGCCAAATTTGCCAGCGCCGCCTCGAATGCGTCGCCATTATCCAGCGCCGATTGTAACTGCGATACAGCAGCAGTCAACGCTGTTACCTTGGCTGTTTTCTCGGCCGCCTGTTCAGCAGTTGCAGCCTGTTGCGCCACACCTTTGATCCGCGCTGTGGCCTCGGCGGCCAGTTTTTCGATGTCGCTACGCTGTGTTTCCAGCAAATCTCGCATTGTGCGCAGCTCGCGCTCATACGCTGCCGCCGCTTCGCCGGTCATGCCACCCGCCTCGGCAATCGGGCGTTTTTCAAGCGCCGTCAGACGTGTTTCAAAATCTGCAATGTTGCTGGTCATACCACTTAGCGCATTTGCCAGTTCAGTATCTTTTTGCACGGTTGTCTCGGCCAACCCCGACACCTTGCCACTGAAATCGGTTTCCACGCCTTCAATTGCGCCGGATAAATCGCCAACGCTGGCTCTGACCTCGTCCAGCCTTGCTTCGTGCTCACCCAATGTCGCCTGAACCTGCACCAGGGTCTGCGCTTCGTCGGATGGCTGGTTGATGAAATAATATGTCGCCGCGCCGAAACCTACAACGCCCGATATCACACCGCCCAGAACCAGCGGCACAAAAGCGGATTTGCGAGCGTCCCCTTTAGGCGCATCTTTAGGCGCATCGACGGCTTCGGTCTTCTCCTCTGCGATTACGGCATCCGAAACCACTTCCTTGTCCTTGGCTTTGGCGGCTTTGCGGCCTGTCGGTTTTTTTGCTGTAGCCACGTTGAAACACCCCCTCGAATCGAATACCAATAACGCCACATTTTAGTAGCTGCACGAACAGACTACTCCGAGAATGCAGCACCCTCAAGCGGTCCTCATGTGTCTATTCGTCTCTTTATCGCTCGTAGCATTGCCCCAGCATCAGGTGTCTCAGCTATCATAATATCAATGTTTTCCGCCTGATTAGTGCCTAATATGGTCTCTTTCACCGCATTGCTAATCGCAACCACCTGCACGGATGCATTGATTTGTTGATTATGTTTGAAAAACAACTGCGCGGTTCTAGGGGAAAACAGGGGAAGAATCACCTCTTGTTTCCCTGCTAGTATCTCATGTGCCTTTTCGCTCAATGGAATCGGGACTTGGCGGTAGGCTACCACCTCGTCTATCTGCTTGCCCAAACGTCCGGCAATATCCCCGCGCGAATGTTCCCCGCGGACATGTAACAGTGCGCCTCCCACACCAGCGCCCTTGATCATCGCAACCAGATCATCTGCCGAGCCATTCGCCGAATACGCTCTTAAACCAACGGTACGGGCCGCCTGTGCCGTGCGCTCCCCCACACAATAGGCAGGCATGTCATGTTGTTGACCATATGCCCGTGCAAACGCCCGCACACCGTTTTCCGATGTAAAGATCAGCCCGCAATATTGTGCCAGCGACCCTCGCATCGGCAGCATCTCGATCTTTATCAGCGGTGACAGGATAATTTGCTGCTCCGCACCCAACATATCGCGGCACATTCGTGCAAACCTTTCGGCCTGCTCCTGAGGTCTGGTCAATAAGATCGTTGCGCGGTTTGTCGGCACATTTCACCTGTCGGGATTGTCTGGCACACCGCTTCGGTGTTACCTGCCTGTGACCATATTCGCAACCGGCAGGCCGATGACGCATACACTCACCATCCTTGGGCTGGAAAGCAGCTGTGACGATACCGCGGCGGCCGTGGTGCGCCACACAGTTGGCCAGCCCGCCAAAATCCTGTCCTCTGTTGTGGTTGGCCAGACCGATCTGCACGCAAGTTTCGGCGGTGTCGTTCCCGAAATTGCCGCCCGTGCGCATGCCGAAAAGATTGATCACTGTGTTGAGGCCGCACTGCAAAATGCGTCTCTAACCCTGCCCGATATTGATGCAATCGCTGTAACAGCTGGCCCTGGCCTGATTGGCGGTGTGATATCTGGCGTGATGTGCGCCAAAGGGTTATGCGCCGGATCCGACCTGCCATTGATCGGGGTTAACCACCTTGCGGGTCACGCCCTGACCCCGCGCCTAACAGATCAGTTGGAATTCCCCTATCTGATGCTTCTGGTTTCAGGCGGGCATTGCCAATTCCTGATCGCAAACGGCGTAGAAGATTTCACCCGTATTGGCGGCACCATTGATGATGCCCCGGGTGAAGCCTTTGACAAAACCGCCAAATTGCTTGGCCTTGCCCAACCCGGTGGCCCTGCCGTCGAGGCCGAGGCGCTTACCGGAAACCCGCAACGCTTCCCTCTACCGCGCCCTCTGCTGGACCGGCCCGATTGTGATATGTCTTTCTCCGGCCTTAAGACCGCCCTGCTGCGAACCCGCGACACGCTGGCTGCCGAACATGGCGGGCTACGGCGCAAGGACCGCGCCGATCTATGTGCTTCATTCCAGACTGCCGTCTCGGATGTATTAGCTGAGAAAACACGCCGCGCCTTACAACTGTATCTTGCCTTAAATCCCGACAACCCCACCTTGGCCGTTGCGGGCGGCGTTGCTGCCAATCAGCAACTTCGGGCAGCGTTAGAGAGTGTTTGTGTTGATAACAATGTCCAGTTCACCGCCCCACCGCTTAACCTCTGCACCGATAATGCTGCAATGATTGCGTGGGCTGGGTTGGAACGGTTTAGGTTGGGCCACAGGGATGATTTCACCCTGTCCGCCCGCCCACGTTGGCCGCTTGACCACAAAAGCCCCGCCATGCTGGGATCTGGGAAAAAGGGGGCCAAGGCATGAGCGTTTCAATTCTTGGCGCCGGTGCATTCGGCACCGCATTGGCCGTTTCACTGGCCCGCAATGGTCAACCCGTCACCCTATGGGCGCGTGATTCTGACCATGCCGTTGCAATGCAGCAAAGCAGGGAAAATACAAAACGGCTTGCTGGTTATCCTTTTCCCGACAGCATAATTGTGACCGGAGATATCAAGGCCGCCAGCAACTGCGAGACCCTGTTACTTGCCACACCCATGCAGCAGCTTGCTGATTTTGCCCAGCACAACGCGCATTTACTGAATGACCGGGCCCTTGTTGCCTGCTGCAAAGGCGTTGACCTTGCCACCGGCCTTGGCCCTGTTGCAACGCTTGCCCACGCCTGCCCAAACGCAACCTCCGCTATTCTGACCGGCCCCAGTTTCGCCCGTGACATCGCTACGGGACTGCCGACCGCCCTGACGTTGGCTTGCAAAAACGATCAAACCGGTGCCGCGCTGCAAACGCAATTATCCACTGAAAACCTACGCCTCTATCGCACTACTGACACCGTCGGCGCGGAATTGGGGGGTGCGTTGAAAAACGTGATTGCGATTGCCTGTGGCGCAACCATCGGCGCGGGCCTTGGTGAAAGCGCGCGCGCCGCCGTCATGACCCGCGGCTATGCCGAAATGCAGCGTCTGGCACAGGCATTGGGGGCACAACCTCAAACGCTATCGGGCCTGTCCGGCTTTGGCGATCTGACGCTGACTTGCACATCGGAACAGTCACGCAACTATTCATTCGGCCTTGCGCTGGGGCGCGGCGATACCTTTGATCCGGATATTACTGTCGAAGGGGCAAAAACCGCTTTAGCAGTCTCTAACTTAGCCAATAAACACCAAATAGACATGCCAATTACATATGTAATCGCCGCCGTTCTATTGCAAAACACCACAGTTCCAGAAGCGATGGAAGCCCTACTTTCCCGCCCTTTGAAAAAGGAATGACCATGCGTATTGTCCTGATTGCCATCGACAAACCAGACGCCTTGCAAACCCGTCTGGATAATCGTGACGCCCACCTTGCCTATGTCGCAGAAAGCGGGTGTGTTGAACTGGCCGGCCCATTTCTAAACGAGGACGGGCAGATGTGCGGGTCAATGTTAATCCTTGCCCTCGACACTATGGCGGACGCCAAGAAATGGGCCAAAAATGACCCCTATGCACAGGCCGATTTGTTTGAGAGTATTACCCTGCGGGAATGGAAAAAGGTGATCGGCTGATGGCATATTGGTTATTCAAGTCCGAAGTCTCGACCTGGAGCTGGGAAGATCAGCAGGCCAAAGGTGACGCGGGCGAAGAATGGGACGGGGTGCGCAATTATCAGGCGCGTAATTTTATGCGTGTCATGGAAATAGGCGATCTGGGTTTTTTCTATTTGTCGCAAAAGGAAAAATGCGTGGTTGGCATTATCGAGGTTATAAAACTGGCACACCCCGATAGCACTACAGATGACGACCGCTGGGAATGTGTAGATATCAAAGCGGTTCAATCGCTAAAATCCCCCGTTACCCTGCAAATGTGCAAAGACGATCCGCGGCTGGCCGACATGGTTTTGGTCAACAACTCTCGGCTGTCTGTGCAGCCCGTAACGAACGCGGAATGGGACGTGGTTTGTAAGCTCGGCGGTCTTTAACGATACTGTCGAAAACTGGACGTTTGCCAATTGCCCATATTCATGTATCCTAATTTATTAAAGGGAACAGGGTTTTTGGAGAATTATCATGGGTTTCATCCGTAATCTTTTGGCTTTGCTGGGCATAGCGGCCATAGGTGTCATGGTCTGGGTCGGGCCATCCATATATAAATACAAAGTCGCGTTTGACGGATTCGACGACAAAGCGTTCGAGACCTACAAAGGTATGATGGACCGGCTGGTCGATACCGGTAACGGGGCCGCTGCGACTGTTTGGAGCGCCAAAGTTGCCGAGGGTTTGACCTTTGAAGAAGTAGATGAATCTATCAAACAAGTCGCTATTGATCGCAACATCAGAGGTGTTGGTGAACTGCCATTGGGCGACCAGGTCGCCGCAATGAACGGCAAACCGTGGCGCAAACTGAACATCTATCTGTATTGCAACCCGCTGACCGCCGCCAAGATGATCGAACATGATCTTGCCTATGCGGCCTATCTTCCTTGCCGCGTATCGCTGGTCGAAGACGAAACCGGTCAGTTGTGGATTTATACGCTCGACATGGACATGATGATTTACGGCGGCAAAACCTTGCCACCGGAATTGTTGAAAGAAGCACTTGAGGTCAAAGACATCATGCAAGATATCCTGACACGCGCCGCAGAAGGTGATTTCTGATTTAGGATAGGCAAAAAATTGGAGGGCTCCGACCCCCCGGAACCCTCCATCACCCCACGTGCTCCCTTAGCACCACACGTGAATATAAATAGGTTCCGGCCATCCTAGCCCGATACAGATGACACTATGTCAGCAAGTGATTCTAGGCAAACAGCAAGTGTGGATAAAAAAGCTCAAATTCAACGGGTTCAAGTATACACCCCACCAAACAAAAACGCCCGCCAAAAATGACGGGCGCCTCAATTCGTAATTGTATTGGAAATTAGCCGTAAACGGATTCTTTGCCGAAATGTTTGGTCAACATATAGTAGACTACAGCACGATATTTGCTGCGCTCGGAACGGCCATATGTGTCCAGCACAGAATTGATCGCATCCATCAACTGTGGACCATCAGCAAGGCCAAGTTTCTTGATCAGGAAATTGTTTTTTACTGTTTCAATCTCGTCCGGCTGCGTGGCAGCGACGGTTGATGCATCAGCATTATAAATCGCGGGGCCACAACCAATTGTAACTTTTGTCAGCAGGGCCATGTCAGGTGACATGCCGCATTTGTTTTTTAGATCATCGGCATACTGCGCGATTAGGTCATCTCTTTTACCCATAAGGTTTTACTCCCACCAGAATTTTCGAAGCTGTGCTTCGCTTAAAAGGCCCAACATGGACCAACGCATGCAAGTTATCGCTAATTGTGCCAAAAACAAAGGAATTTTCTTTGGGCTGGCATTTATATGCTGTTCAAAAGAAGATTGCCGCCCGACGTTATGCGGGACGGCAATCTATATATATATTTTCTTGAATGTTTACAGTGTGTTAGTAACGATAATGCTCTGGTTTATAAGGGCCGCCGACTGGCACACCAATATAATCAGCCTGTTCTTTGTCCATCACCGATAGTTTCACCCCGATCCGGTCCAGATGCAGGCGGGCAACTTTTTCGTCCAGATGTTTGGGCAGGATGTATACATCGTTTTTGTATTCATCGCCTTTGGTCCACAATTCGATCTGCGCTAGCGTCTGGTTGGTGAACGACGCCGACATCACAAACGATGGGTGACCTGTCGCATTGCCAAGGTTCAACAACCGGCCCTCGGACAGCAGAATGATGCGTGCGCCCGAAGGCATTTCGATCATATCCACCTGTTCCTTGATGTTGGTCCATTTGTGGTTCTTCAGGCTAGCCACCTGAATTTCATTGTCAAAGTGGCCGATATTACCAACGATCGCCATGTCCTTCATCGCGCGCATATGCTCGATACGAATCACATCTTTGTTGCCGGTAGTGGTGATAAAGATGTCAGCAGAATCTACCACATCTTCCAGAATTACCACCTCGAACCCGTCCATCGCGGCCTGAAGCGCGCAGATAGGGTCAACCTCGGTCACCTTCACGCGGGCACCGGCACCGGACAGCGACGCAGCCGACCCTTTACCAACATCACCATAACCGCAAACCACGGCAACCTTGCCAGCCATCATAGTGTCGGTGGCGCGACGAATGCCATCAACCAGCGATTCTTTACAGCCGTATTTATTGTCGAACTTCGACTTGGTCACAGAATCATTCACGTTGATCGCAGGGAACGGCAGTTGGCCTTGTTTTACCAGTTCATACAGACGATGCACGCCTGTTGTTGTTTCCTCGGAAACGCCTTTGATCGCGTCGCGCTGTTTGGTGAACCAACCGGGGCTGGATGCCATACGCTTTTTGATCTGCGCATAAATGGCGGTCTCTTCCTCGGACTGCGGGTTTTCCAGCAATTCGACCTCGCCAGCCTCGGCGCGTGCGCCCAGCAGGATGTACAGCGTGGCGTCGCCACCATCGTCCAGAATCAGGTTACATGTGCCTTCTTCAAACAAGAAGATGCGGTCCTGATAATCCCAATGCTCAACCAGCGATTGGCCCTTGATGGCAAAAACCGGAATGTCGGCAGCGGCAATCACGGCAGCAGCATGATCCTGCGTGGAAAAGATATTACATGACGCCCAGCGCACCTCGGCACCCAGCACCACCAGTGTTTCAATCAAACAGGCGGTTTGAATGGTCATATGCAGGCTGCCGGCAATCCGCGCACCCTTTAGCGGCTTGCTGTCACCATATTCCTCGCGCAGCGCGATCAGGCCCGGCATTTCGGTTTCTGCGATATCCAGCTCTTTGCGGCCATAATCGGCCAGCGAGATGTCTTTTACGATATAATCAGTTGTCATTGCGTTGCTTCCTTGCGCTACTCGTCTTGGTTAGGGGGCAGAT